>NZ_JBBNAM010000155.1:0-17275 GCF_037994425.1 Phyllobacterium sp. | reverse complement strand
TAATTCTCATGACGCCGAAGTCGCTGCTGCGCCACAAGCGGGCTGTTTCGTCGATCGGCGATTTCACGGGAGAATCCTCGTTCCATCGCTTGCTGTGGGACGATGCCCAGTTGCTCAAGGATCAGCCGATCAAGTTGCAGAAGGACTCGAAGATCCGTCGCGTCGTCCTGTGCTCGGGTAAGGTCTACTACGACCTTTACGAAGAGCGCGAAAAGCGCGGCATCGACGATGTCTACCTGCTGCGCGTCGAACAGCTATACCCGTTCCCAGCCAAGGCCCTGATCACCGAACTTTCCCGCTTCCGCAACGCGGAAATGGTCTGGTGCCAGGAAGAGCCGAAGAACATGGGTGCGTGGTCATTCATCGATCCTTACCTCGAATGGGTCCTAGCGCACATCGATGCCAAACATCAGCGCGTGCGCTACACCGGCCGTCCTGCGGCCGCCTCGACGGCCACCGGACTGATGTCCAAACACCTTGCACAGCTCGAAGCATTCCTCGAAGATGCTCTGGGTTCCTGATTAAACTGACGATCAACGGAAGAGCGAACACATGGCAACCGAAATCCGCGTCCCAACGCTGGGCGAATCCGTTACCGAAGCAACCATTGGCAAATGGTTCAAGAAAGTCGGCGACGCGATTGCCGTTGACGAGCCCCTCGTAGAACTCGAGACTGACAAGGTGACGATTGAAGTGCCGGCGGCCGCCGCCGGCGCGCTGGCTGAAATCGCGGCCAAGGAAGGCGATACCGTCGAAGTGGGCGCGCTGTTGGGCACGATCGGTTCCGGCGACGGCGCAGCCGCTGCCCCTGCCGCCAAGAAGGAAGAGCCTAAGCCTGAGGCCGTGGCCCAGGCTTCGGGCGCGGGCGCGGCTGCATCCACCGCAGAAGCCGCCAGGAAGACGGCCGAAGTTGCCGGTGAACCGCCGATTGCCGAACGCCGTCCAAGCGAAATGCCGGCGTCTCCTGCTGCCTCGAAGCTTCTCGCCGAAAAGGGCGTTGCGGTTTCGCAGGTCGAAGGTTCCGGCAAACGCGGCCAGGTGCTGAAGGGCGATGTGCTCGACGCTGTTGCCAAGGGTATTCCGGCACAGCCTGCAGCGGAGGCGCCGAAGGTTGTTGCACGGCCTGCTTCGCCAGCCGATGACGAATCGCGCGAAGAACGCGTGAAGATGACGCGTCTGCGCCAAACGATTGCCAAGCGCCTCAAGGATGCGCAGAGCACTGCTGCCATGCTGACTACCTATAACGAGGTGGACATGTCGGCGGTCATGGACCTGCGCAATCGTTACAAGGAAATCTTCGAGAAGAAGCATGGGGTCAAGCTCGGCTTCATGGGCTTCTTCACCAAGGCTGTGACTCACGCGCTGAAAGAGATTCCAGCAGTCAATGCTGAGATCGATGGCACTGACATCATCTACAAGAACTTCGCTCATGTCGGCGTCGCCGTCGGCACGGACAAGGGCCTGGTCGTGCCTGTGGTGCGCAACGCCGACCAGATGTCGATCGCCGAGATCGAGAAGGAAATCGGCCGCCTCGGCAAGGCTGCCCGTGACGGGGCGCTGTCGATGGCCGACATGCAGGGCGGCACCTTCACCATTTCGAATGGTGGCGTCTACGGATCGCTTATGTCCTCGCCGATCCTCAATGCGCCGCAATCGGGCATTCTTGGTATGCACAAAATCCAGGAACGTCCGGTCGTCGTCGGTGGCCAGATCGTCATCCGCCCGATGATGTATCTCGCGCTGAGCTATGATCACCGCATCGTCGATGGTAAGGAGGCGGTTACGTTCCTCGTCCGCGTCAAGGAGACCCTCGAGGATCCGGAGCGTCTCGTCCTCGACCTTTAGTGCCAATATTCAACCAAGCGGGATCGTCGTTGACGGTCCTGCGGCCGGAGAATGAGCATGCCGCACTATTTCTATGAACTTCTCGGCCTGATGGCGGTGTTTTCGATCATGGCCATTTCGCCGGGCGCGGATTTTGCGCTCGTCGTTCGCCAGAGCATTGTTCACGGGCGACGCGCCGCCATCATCACGAGTTTCGGCATCGGCGCGTCACTGCTGTTTCATATCAGCTATACCGTCCTCGGTCTTGGTCTGATCGTATCCAAATCCCTACTGCTGTTCAGTCTGATCAAATGGGCAGGCGCAGCCTATCTTCTCTACCTCGGCGTCAAGGCCCTGCGTGCACCAAAGCCGGACGCCTCTTCCGAGTTTACCGAAAGGGAGCCAGCCAAGCTATCGGCAGTTCGCTGCTTCCTCATGGGCTTCGTGACGAACGCGCTTAATCCGAAGGCGGTGCTATTCTTCCTGTCGCTTTTCTCGGCGCTCGTCAGTCACGAAACACCGATCCTGATCCAGGCTGGCTATGGGGTTGTCATGTCGGCGGCGCTGATTTCCTGGTTCATCGCGGTTTCGGTCTTCTTCACGATGCAATCCGTCCGCGAACGCTTTGTCGCCTGGGGCCAGTGGTTAAATCGTGTGACCGGATTGGTCTTCATTGGGCTCGGCATCAAGCTCGCATCCCAGCAGGCGAGCTAGAACGATTGATGGCGTCGTTCACACGTTCCCGTTACCTGCATCTGGCCGCGATCCTCGCGACGAGCGTCTCGTTGCTCGCCACGCCGGCATTTGCCGCTTGCACGCAAGACCGTGCCGTCTATACCGACAGGGACGACGATTATACACTGACCTTCAAACGCGTCCCCGAGGATGCGCCTGCCGCCGCCAATGAATTTTCGATCCAGATGAACGAGAGCGATCTCAAGCTTGACGGCGTCGTTGCATGGAGCGAGGGCGTTGCCCGGCCAAACGCTACTGTTACGTACAAGTGTGCTGCTCGTGGTACCACGGACGAAGAACTCGAGGCATGCACGGTTTGGCAGGGTGTCGTCTACGCGTTGACCGAAGGAGCCGATGCCGATCTTCTGCCCAGGGCCAAGGAACCCGCCGCCCAGGCGTTGCTGCTGCCGGATTTCTCCAGCGCAATGAGCAGCTACAATTTCAAACTCGACAAGCCCATCGAAGCATTTCCGTGGGAAGTCTTCCGTTTCAAGGAATGCGTGCCCGAGCAGTAATCTTCGGGGCAAAAAATCGCGCATCGCGTCACAAGAGAAGGATTGAGTTATGGCATATGATGTCGTCGTCATCGGAACAGGTCCAGGTGGCTATGTGTGCGCGATCAAGGCCGCGCAGCTTGGCTTGAAGACCGCGGTGATCGAGAAGCGCGCCACGTTTGGCGGTACCTGCCTGAATATTGGCTGCATCCCCTCCAAGGCGATGCTGCATGCTTCCGAAGTGTTCCATGAGGCCGGCCATTCCCATGCGACGCTTGGCGTCGATGTTGGCACGCCCAAGCTCAATTTACCGGCCATGCTGGCGCACAAGGATGCGACGGTGGAGGCAAATGTCAACGGTGTCGCCTTCCTGTTCAAGAAGAACAAGATCGATGCCTTCATGGGTACTGGCAAGATCGTTGGTGCCGGCAAAGTCTCGGTGACGGCCGACGACGGCACCGTCCAGGAAATTGAGACGAAGAATATCGTGATTGCTACCGGCTCCGATGTCGCAGGTATTCCGGGCGTCGATGTCGAGTTCGACGAGAAGGTCATTGTTTCATCGACGGGCGCGCTCGAATTCCAGAAAGTCCCCGAAACCTTGATCGTCGTCGGCGGCGGGGTGATCGGCCTCGAACTCGGTTCGGTATGGAGCCGGCTAGGCTCGAAAGTGACTGTCGTCGAGTATCTCGACAAAATTCTTGGCCCCATGGACGGTGAAGTGTCGAAGCAGTTCCAGCGCATGCTGGAAAAGCAGGGCATCGAGTTCAAGATGGGCGCCAAGGTCACGGGTGTCGAGAAGTCCGGAAAGGGTGCGAAGATCGAATTCGAGCCGGTCAAGGGCGGTGACCCCCAGACGCTGGAAGCCGATGTGGTGCTCGTCTCCACCGGACGCCGGCCCTACACCGACGCCCTCGGTCTGGAAGAAGCGGGCATTGCCGTCGAGCGTGGCCGTGTCGCGATCAACGACCATTGGCAGACGAACGTTCCGGGCATCTATGCGATCGGCGATGTGGTCGCCGGGCCAATGCTGGCGCACAAGGCCGAGGACGAAGGCATTGCCGTCGCAGAAATCCTGGCAGGGCAGGCGGGCCACGTGAATTATGACGCGATCCCGAGCGTTGTTTACACACAGCCTGAAGTCGCCTCGGTCGGCAAGACCGAAGAAGAATTGAAGGCAGCGGGCGTCGATTATAAAGTGGGCAAATTCCCTTTCACCGCCAATGGACGCGCCCGCGCCATGTTGCACACTGATGGTTTCGTCAAAATTCTGGCCGATAAGGCGAGCGACCGGGTACTCGGCGTGCACATCCTCGGCTATGGCGCCGGAGAGATGATCCACGAAGGGACTGTGCTCATGGAATTCGGCGGATCTTCGGAAGATTTGGCACGCACGACTCACGCCCATCCGACCATGTCGGAGGCCGTGCGCGAAGCAGCGCTTGCGACTTTCGCCAAGGCAATTCATATGTGATAGGCGTAAAATTACACACGAAAAAGGCCCGAATGCTCGGGCCTTTTTTGTTTGATTCAAAATCGCCTTATTGAGCTGGCGCCGGAGTGGTTGGTGCCGGGGTCGTCGACGGGGCGGTCGAAGGCTCGGCAGGGGCCGGGGCTGGCGTTGCCGGTGCCATAGCGGCCGGCGGCTCAGGCTTGGCCGGTTCCGGAGCGGTCGTCGTTGGCGCAGTCGGCGTCGGAGTACTCATCTCGCTACTGCCGCCGTTAAGATAGAAATAGCCACCGATAATCAGTGCGGCGATCAGAATACCTGCGATGAGAAACCCGCCGGAACCCGACTTTGCGGTTGCTCGCGAGCTCAATGATTCCGTATCCATTGGCCGTTGTTGCAGGTTTGGATCATATGTCATTTCGTATCCTCCATGACGTTCCATTGCGTCCAACGAAAAGGAAACGGTTGTTTTTGCAATAGGTTCCAAAACGGGCGCTCTTCACGCTGCGTTGCACGCGTCTTTACGGGCTGATTAACCGTTATTCCGCGGTAACCTCGTAGCCCTTGCTTCGGAGCAGTGAGACGAGCCCTTCGTTGCCTGGAAGGTGAAGGGCTCCTACTGCAATGAAGGCATTGCCCTGATCAATGAGGCTGGAAGCCCGATCAGCCATGACACGATTGCGCGCGTTGACCATCGTTTCCTCAAATGCCGCATAGTTCCCGCCGGTTTCGACACCATCGGGCGAGACCGAGCGCATAAGCGGGAAGATCATGCTAATATCGCCATTCCTATAGAGTACCGTCATCGTCTCGAAAACATCGGCGAGGCTTGGCCCGAGGGCAAGCGTTTCCATCAGTCCGTCAATATGAAACTGCGTGGGCAGTGAAGCCATGGCGCTGAGCTGGTCCTTCATGGTCTCGAGCCCAGCTATCTTCTTACCAGCCGCCCGCGCTTCCTGTGCCAGCTTGATATCGAGAAAGGCCGTTCCGCCCTTCGTGCGGGCGAGTTCGCACGCCGGCATGGCCAGCATGCTTGTCAGCATCCATGGCTGCATGCGGTTGACCGCTGAAAGCGAAATGCCGCGCTCCTGAAGCGCCGACTTGACGATATCCACCTTGTCCTTCGGAATGAGCTTGTCGAGAGTGGTCGTATCAGTGAACATCATCAGCTCAGGCGCTTCGGCGAGAATTTTCATCGGCGCCTTAGGATCAAGCACTTCGTCGGTTTCGATGACGACTGTGTCGGCACCCTTGTAGGCAGCTTCCGCCGCATCGGAGAGTTTCAGCACACGCGGATCGGTAAGATGCATCGTGCCAAACAAATAGGATGGCTTCACGCCGGGCTTTTCGAGTTTCCACAACAGGCCCTTACCGTTTTCCGTCGTAGCAGCCTCCTGGCGGAGGGCCCCAAGTTTGGCGGGGTCTGATTTTGCCATTTCGGCTATCAGATCATGGCCGCCGCAGTTCAAATCTTCCGCGTCCGCGCGCACCGCGCCAAGGGCGACGACAAAAAACGATGCCAGCACGAGCCAGCTCAGCGCCGCTAGGAACCGAAGCAGGCGATCGGCGATGCGATCGATAATGACGAGACTATCCTGATTATCCATGCTTGTCTTTTACCCATGAGCCAGCGCAGAAAGCGTTAATCTCCACCCGCAAATTGTCTCCAATATGAAGGATTGGCATTTCAGGCGCGCGGGTGCGCCTTTTCGTAGATTTCCAGGAGCCGCTCGCTATCGACGCCCGTATAGACCTGGGTGGTCGACAGGCTGGCGTGCCCGAGCAACTCCTGAATGGTCCGCAAATCTCCCCCGCGACCGAGAAGATGGGTTGCAAAGGAATGGCGCAAGGCGTGCGGCGTCGCCGTATCAGGCAATCCAAGGGCGCTCCGCATCTTCTGCATGTCTCGCTGGATAATGGCAGGATGAAGTTCGCCGCCGCGGGCGCCACGGAACAGGGGCGTTCCCTCTTCGAGATCATAGGGGCAAAGCCTGCGATATTCCGCAACGGCACGATGCACGACGGGCAGAAGCGGCACCATTCGGGTCTTGGCGCCCTTGCCGGTGATAGGAATGGATCGTGCATCGGGATCAACCAAAGCACCGCCATCGAGGCCGAGCGCTTCGGAAATGCGCAAGCCGCAACCATAAAGCAGCGTCAGCACGGCAGCATTGCGCGCGGCAATCCATGGTTCCTCGTTGAGCTGCTCGCCTTTCTCCACCACCCGCCGTGCATCGACCAGCGTCAGTGGCTTCGGCAGGGATTTGGGCTGACGCGGCGAACGGATGGCGATGGAAGCTGCAGCGTTAGCCATGCCCTGCTTTTCCAGAAAGTGCAGGAATGAGCGTATGCCGGCCAGGCCCCGGCCGAGGGTGCGTGCGCCGGCTCCGTCATTACGCCGCCTCGCCAGAAAAGAGCGCAAGTCGGCAATGCGCAGTGTCGCCACATCCTTCAGAGCTGGCGGTTCACCAAGATGCCCGGTCAGAAACTGGAAAAACTGGCGTGTGTCGCGTTCATAGGCATCGAGCGTATTCGCGGCAAGCCGGCGCGTATTCTTCAACGACTTCAGCCAATTTTCGCGCGCGTCGACGAGATCCGACTGTGCGGAGACAAGAAACTCAGCTGGCTTCGGCACTGCGCCCATGACATCGCTCCTTCGATATATCGCCGGGACATTGCCACAGGAGTCCTTTCCGGTTCGTTTCTGGTTTTACTTGGCGTTTGGCCGTAGAAAGGTTAATCCCTCCAACTCGAAAATGAGTACGGAAAGTCATGGCAAAGTTGAAAGATCCGGTGCAATTGGCAGTGATTGGCGCGGCCCACGGTACGCGCGGCGAACTCAGGGTAAAGACTTTTACCGGCGATCCATTGGCGCTTGGCGACTACGGCATGCTTTTTGATGAAACCGGGCGGCGCTTTGAAGTTCTCGACATTCGCCCGGCAAAAACCGTGGTCGTCGTGAGGTTTCGGGGCGTAAATGATCGTAACATGGCGGAAGCGCTGAACGGTACGACACTGTTCATCGATCGGTCGCAGCTGCCGCAAGATCTCGATGATGACGAGTATTATCACTCCGACCTCATCGGTCTCGAGGCTATCGACGCGGAGGGCAACAAGCACGGTAAGGTTTCAGCCATGTTCGATTTTGGCGGTGGCGATCTTATCGAACTGACCATGCGCGGCAAACGTCCCATGCTCATCCCGTTCACACAAGCGGCAGTGCCCCACGTGGATGTGAAGGCCGGGCACATTGTCATCGATCCTGTGGCGGCCGGGCTTATCCCCGACGCGAACGAGGACGAAGAACGGCGTCGGCAGCTCGGCGGAGGATCCGGCGGAAAGTCGCCGTCATGACGATCCCCGCTGAGGACGCGTTCCGCGCAACGGTCCTGACACTCTATCCTGAAATGTTTCCGGGACCGCTCGGCATCTCGCTTGCCGGAAAGGCACTGCAGGAGCGAGCCTGGTCACTTGAAACGCTGCAAATACGTGACTTCGCCACCGACAAGCACCGGATGGTCGATGACACCCCTGCCGGCGGCGGAGCCGGGATGGTCATGAAACCGGACGTTCTCGGACGCGCTGTCGACCACGTGGCCGATGGCAGGCCGAAGCTTTTCATGAGCCCGCGGGGCAAACGGCTCACGCAAGAACGTGTGCGCGCCCTTGCAGCGGGTCCCGGCGCGATCATCCTGTGCGGACGCTTCGAGGGCGTCGATGAAAGGCTTATCGAAGCGCGGCAATTCGAGGAAGTATCGATCGGCGACTACATCCTCTCTGGTGGGGAAACCGCCGCCATCGTCGTTCTCGACGCGATCGTGCGGCTCCTGCCCGGCGTGATGGGCAATTCGCTGTCCGGCGAGACGGAAAGCTTCGAGACCGGCCTCCTTGAACATCCGCACTATACGCGGCCGCAGGAATGGGAGGGAAGACGTATCCCAGATGTGCTCCTTTCCGGCAATCACGGCGCGATCGAGAAATGGCGGCGTGCCGAGGCGGAACGTTTGACGCGCGAGCGGCGGCCGGACCTCTGGGATGTTCATGAGAGAAAGGCGAAACGATAGTAGGGCAAAAAGATTAGCGGCTGGAGGTGACAAACCGCCTTTTATGGTGTATCTGCCCGCCAACTCCGGAAAATCCGGGTCCATTAATCAATGAATGGTGAATTCGCTCCTGCCTCGTCAGAGGCATAGAAATGCGGCCAAACGTGCTGCGTGGCAAGTGTCGAGCGCTCTGACTGTTCGAAAAGAACGCAAAGGATGAAGACGATGGATATTATTCGTCAGCTCGACGCAGAGCAAAAGGCAAAGATCGAAGCCAAGCGCACCCTTCCGGATTTCAAGCCCGGCGACACGGTCCGTGTAAACGTCCGCGTTACCGAAGGTACGCGTACCCGCGTCCAGGCTTATGAAGGCGTCTGCATTGCCCGCAGCGGCGCCGGCCTCAACGAAAACTTCACGGTTCGCAAGATTTCTTACGGCGAAGGCGTCGAGCGCGTTTTCCCGGTCTATTCTCCGATCGTCGAGGGCGTTGAGCTCGTTCGCCGCGGCAAGGTTCGCCGTGCCAAGCTTTACTACCTGCGTGGCTTGACCGGCAAGGCTGCCCGCATTGCCGAGAAGAAGGACAACCGCAAGGGCAAGACCGCCGTTCCGGCTACCGGCACTGCCGAAACCGTTACGGAAGCCACTGTCGCCAAGGCGCCAGCTGCGGAATAAGCAGAAGCTTCATAAATTGGAAAGGGCGGTCTTCGGGCCGCCTTTTTTGTTTGCGGGGGCGAATTTCCTTCTGATGGCAAAACCCTCGATGGTATTCCTACCCTTGCGGGATTGACGGGCCAGCGCCAAGGTGAAATCTGTTGCGCAGGATGACGAATGAGGGGACCCAAAATGAATTTGCGATCTGCATTGATAGCGGGGCTTATGCTCGCCATCGCGCCGTTTTCCGCATCTGCTGCCGACCTGCCCGATCTAGGCGGGAAGCAGGTCGCGGTCGTGACCGAAAATGCCTATCCGCCCTTGCAGTTCGTCGATCCCAAGACAGGCAAGCCCGTCGGCTGGGAATATGATGCGATGAATGAGATCGCCAAGCGGCTGAACTTCAAGGTGGAGTATCTCAACACGAGTTGGGACGCCATGATCCAGGCCGTGTCCGATAACCAGTACCAGATCGGCATGGACGGCATCACCATCAATGACGAGCGCAAGCAGAAGGTCGACTTCTCCGATCCCTACATGCGGTCCGAGCAGTTCATGCTGGTGCGCAGCGACGAGAAGCGCTTCACCGATCCCAAGAGCTTTGCCGATACGAAGGACACGTTGATCGGATCCCAGCCCGGGACGACCAATTTTTACGTGGCCGTCTATAGTGTGCTCGACGGTAATGAGCAAAATCCGCGCATTAAGCTCTTCGAGACTTTCGGCGCGACGATCGAGGCTCTGAAGACGGGCGACGTCGATCTCGTTCTTACCGACAGCATGGCCGGCAAGGGTTATGTCGATGCCTCGGGCGGTGCGCTGAAACTGATCGGAGGGCCGCTTGGAGCCGAGGATTTCGGATTCATCTTCCCCAAGGGTTCGGACCTCAAGGCCCCGGTCGATGCTGCGATTGCGGCCCTCAAGGCCGACGGGACATTCGAAGCGCTCAACAAGAAGTGGTTCCTCGACTACAAACTCGGGCAATAGGCGTGCGGCAGCACGTTGACCAACCCGGCGCCGCCTCGCACCACCAAACCTGACTTCCCGTGGTGGTTGGTCATCGCCGGGACGATTGCAATAGTTCTCGGCATCGCCATCCTCGTCAGTCCGATTTACGGGCAGGTTTTCGCGACGGTGTCGCAGGGTATCTGGATCACTGTCTGGGTATCGCTCCTCGCCTTCTTCCTGGCATCGGTGGTCGGCCTCGCCATCGCGGTCATGAGCCTTTCCGAGCATCTGGCCATAAGGCAGGCCGCCCGCTTCTACGTCGAGATCGTGCGCGGCGTGCCGCTTCTCGTCCTGCTGTTCTATATTGCCTTTGTCGGTGCGCCCGCATTGGTGGCGTTGTGGAACTTCCTTTCACGCCCCCTGCAAGGCGCTGGTCTCATCGAACCGGCTTTGGTGCGTGATTTTTCTCTGCTATGGCGTGCGATCATCGCGCTGATGCTCGCATATGCAGCGTTCCTTGCCGAGATATTCCGGGCAGGCATCCAGGCGGTCGACAAGGGGCAGATAGAAGCAGCGAAGGCGCTTGGCCTTACACGGCTGCAGCAATTCCGGCTGATCGTCATGCCACAGGCGATCCGCACCATCCTCCCACCTTACGGCAATGATTTCATATCGATGGTGAAGGATTCATCGCTGGTTTCGGTGCTTGGCGTCGTCGACGTGACGCAGATGGGAAAAGTCTATGCCTCGGGCTCGTTCCGCTTCTTTGAAACATATTCCGTGGTGGCCTATATCTATCTCCTCCTGACCATCAGCCTGTCGCTTGTCTTACGCTGGCTGGAACGAAGGCTCGGTCGGTCGGACCGCCGCTGAACCATGGCCAAGAGCGGCGCATTGTCGCCGGATTATTACTTTTCTCGCTTGTTTCTTGACGTAACTGGACCTCGAGTGCATATGTCCACGAAATAATTGGAAAGCACAAAACAGTGCCGAGGATAGAGCTATGACTGCGCCACGCACACTTTATGACAAGATATGGGATGACCATCTGGTCGATCGGCAGGAAGACGGCACATGCCTTCTCTATATTGATCGCCATCTTGTCCATGAAGTGACGAGCCCGCAGGCCTTCGAGGGCCTTCGCATGACCGGGCGCAAGGTGCGTCACCCGGAGAAGACGCTGGCCGTGGTCGACCACAATGTTCCGACCTCACCCGACAGGGTCAACGGCATCAAGAACGAAGAAAGCCGCATCCAGGTTGAGGCATTGGCCAAGAACGCCGCGGATTTCGGCGTCGAGTACTATTCCGAGAAAGACATCCGACAGGGTATCGTCCACATCATTGGACCGGAACAGGGCTTCACCCTGCCGGGCATGACGATCGTGTGCGGCGACAGTCACACCTCTACTCATGGTGCCTTCGGGGCGCTGGCACATGGCATCGGTACGTCCGAAGTCGAGCACGTCCTTGCGACCCAGACGCTTATCCAGTCGAAGGCCAAGAACATGCTGGTTCGCGTTGACGGTAAACTGCCCGAGGGCGTTACCGCCAAGGATATCATCCTTGCCATCATCGGCGAGATCGGCACGGCTGGCGGTACGGGCTACGTCATCGAATATGCCGGCGAAGCGATCCGCGACCTGTCCATGGAAGGTCGTATGACGATCTGCAACATGTCGATCGAAGGTGGTGCCCGCGCCGGCCTCATCGCACCGGACGAGACCACATTTGCTTACGTCAAGGACAAGCCGCGTGCGCCTAAGGGCCAGGCCTGGGACATGGCTCTCGACTATTGGAAGACCCTAAACACGGATGAGGGGGCACACTTCGATAAGGTCGTCGTGCTCAACGCCGCCGAACTGCCGCCCATCGTTTCCTGGGGTTCATCGCCGGAGGACGTTGTCTCTGTCACTGGCGCCGTTCCCAATCCGGACGATATCGCCGATGAGACGAAGCGCAGTTCCAAGTGGCGCGCGCTCGACTATATGGGTCTGAAACCGGGAACAGCGATCACCGATATCAAGCTAGATCGCGTGTTCATCGGTTCGTGCACCAATGGTCGCATCGAGGATTTGCGCGCGGTCGCCAAGGTCGTTGAAGGGCGCAAGGTCAGTGAACACGTCGACGCGATGATCGTACCAGGCTCGGGCATCGTCAAGCAGCAGGCGGAAGCCGAAGGCCTCGACAAGATCTTCAAGGCCGCCGGATTTGACTGGCGCGAACCGGGCTGCTCCATGTGCCTTGCCATGAACGACGACAGACTAAAGCCGGGCGAACGCTGTGCTTCGACCTCGAACCGCAATTTCGAGGGTCGCCAGGGTTTCAAGGGCCGCACGCACCTCGTTTCTCCGGCAATGGCCGCAGCTGCAGCAATCGCCGGTCATTTCGTCGACATCCGCGAATGGAAGTAATCCGCTCCCTGATCCCCGGGCCAGACCCGAGGATCAGTTTGCGGTGTGAACGCTAATCGGCTAGCCCCGCCCGCGATAAGGTTGAACGCCCTGATCGGGCAACCAGAGGCCTTCCGGGGCAGGTCCCGACTGCCAGAATACGTCGATCGGAATGCCGCCGCGTGGATACCAGTAGCCACCGATGCGCAGCCATTGCGGCTTGATGGCGTCGACGATGCGCTTGCCAATACTGACAGTACAGTCCTCGTGGAAAGCACCATGGTTGCGAAAGCTGAACAGAAACAGCTTCAGGGATTTGGATTCCAGCAGGAACTCACCGGGCGCATAGTCGATCATCAGATGGCCAAAGTCGGGCTGGCCGGTGACCGGGCAAAGCGACGTAAACTCGGGGCATGTAAAGCGCGCGAGAAAGAGCGTTCCAGCTTGCGGATTGGGGACAGCGTCAAGCAGGGCCTCATCGGGATGCTGCGGAATCTTGACGTCCTTGCCGAGCATTGTCGCTTGTTCTGCATAGTGGCTCATGCTGCTACCTTTCTTGCCTCGAACTCGCCATTGTATTCGCAGCCCTCACCGCAACTGTCGCGGTAGATGCCGACCTGTGCGAGTGCCGGCAGCTCCGGCGCAATGCGCCGCCACAGCCACGTGGCAATGGTTTCAAGCGTGGGCAGCTCGAGCCCCTGGATTTCATTCAGATAGCGATGGTCGAGGGCTTCACGGGCGCTGTCGGCACAGGCCTTGACCGCGCCGAGATCGGTGATCAGCCCGGTCTTCGCGTCCGGCCGTCCCTCGAGCGTGATGCGTCCACGAAAACTGTGGCCGTGCAGTCGCTGGTTTATGTGTCCGTCAGGGAAGGAATGCGGCAAATGGTGCGCCGCTTCAAAGTTGAAGTCGATGAAAATTCGCATGGTGTCCTCGGTCAGCTCTGGCGCAAAACAGGCGCCCGCCAAAGGCTTGCCTTTATGGCAAGCCGATCAATTTATGTGTCTGCGTGCTCAGCCGCCAAAGCGGATGAGCGAGGCAATAGGCCGCTGCAGATGCCACATGCGCGGCGGTTTGCGCCGGATCACCGATGACGTCAAGTGGTTGTAGATAGAAATGCTCGAAGGAGAGCTCTTCGAAGCGCGACGGATGCGCCTCGCTCTCCTTCTGCGGAAAGACGAGCTTGAGCTCGTCGCCGCGGGTCTGGATCAGGGGCGCAGTCGCCTTCGGCGAAACGCAAATCCAGTCAAGGCCTGCGGGGGCAGCAATTGTTCCATTGGTTTCGACGCCAACTTCAAAGCCCCTGGCATGAAAGGCGTCGATCAGGGTCGCGTCGAGTTGCAGCAGTGGTTCACCGCCAGTGCAAATGACGTAGGGCTTGCCACCGCCTGGCCACCTGGCCGCCATCGTATCGGCCAAGGCGCTTGCAGTCTTGAACTTGCCTCCGCCGGGCCCATCGACGCCGATGAAGTCCGTATCGCAAAACTGACAGACCGCTTCTTCCCGGTCGCGTTCAAGCCCGGACCACAGGTTGCATCCGGCAAAGCGCATGAACACCGCGGCGCGACCAGTGTGATTGCCCTCGCCCTGAAGGGTCAGGTAGATTTCCTTGACGGCGTAGGTCACGTCGACTCCGCCTTGAATTTTTGCCAACCAGCCGCGCGCATCGCGCATGCGGGGCAGGTTCCGCAGCCATAGCCCCATAGGTGGCGCGTGGAGCGGTCGCCGAGATAGCAGGTGTGCGTGGTTTCGACAATCAGATCGAGCAGCGCCTTGCCGCCGAGCTCGTTCGCCAGCGCAAAGGTCTCCGCCTTGTCGAGCCACATCAGCGGCGTCTCGATCGTCACACGGCGGTCGAGACCCAGCGAAGCGCGACCTGCTGTGCTTTCAGCGTGTCGTCGCGGCAGTCCGGGTAGCCGGAATAGTCGGTCTCGCACATCCCGCCGACAATGACGCGCAGACCGCGGCGATAGGCGAGGGCACCGGCGAGCGTGAAGAAGAGGAGGTTGCGACCGGGCACGAACGTGTTGGGAAGGCCGTTGTCGGCCATTTCGATCGCGATGTCAGCGGTCATTGCCGTCGCGCCGAGCTCGCCTATAATCGACGCATCCAGAATATGGTCGTCACCGAGGCGCGGACCCCATTCGGGAAACTCTCTGACCAGCGCAGCACGAAACGCGCCGCGCACCTCGAGTTCGATCCGGTGGCGCTGCCCGTAGTCAAAACCTATCGTCTCAACTCTGTCAAAGCGCGCGAGGGCCCAGGCGAGACACGTGGCAGAATCCTGTCCGCCTGAGAAAAGGACGAGTGCGCCGTCGGAACTGCGAGCCATGGATACCGTGATCCTCAATGAAGCGGCCCCCTTACAGGCCGCGCGTCATTGAGGCAAATCAAATCTTGGCGGCGAGACCTTACTCGCAGCCCGGATGGCCGATGACCGGCGTTTCGTTCCAATCGAGACCGTACATGTAGCTACGACCCTGAATGACGATGGGACTGTTACAGCCGGTATTAGGGGGCGGAACGGTGCCGACTACACGAGGGTCACTCACTGGCGAAATCACCGCCGGACCCTTGCCGCGCTTGTAGACCGGAACCTGCCGACGAATATCCCGCCCCATCGTATCGGATTTTGCCGCTGAAGCACCGACGAAGACGATCTTCGGTCCGCCTTCTTCGTGAAGGATGACGTTGCCGAACTCGTCACCGTAGGCATTGCCGGCATTGCTATCGTTCGCGGCCGCGATCTGCGGAACCAGCGAAAGCATAATCGCAACAGATGCAACCGACGAATTGAACATCACACTTTGCTTCAAGTACATCCTGTATCCCTCTCCGGCGAACTTCCCGATTAATAGCATTAATCTTTTATTAACCATTGTCATCTGCCCCGAACTAATCAAATCGATTTTCATACCGTCGGCCGGTTGACGGGCCCGGCAAATCAACCAATCCTTGCGGACAATGAAACTGGCTCGACCGGTCGGACCAAAGGATGGAAGCTGACATGAACAAGAAGACCACGGATGAACACGCGATCGACATTTCACTCCTCCATCTCAGCCATGCCCACGAGTTCGCGCCCCTGCTCGCAAGCTATGCTCAGGCATTGAAGCGTGGCGCACCACGTCGTCCGGACGATTATTACGCCGAGAACCTTTTGCGCGACCGGGCAGCCGAAATCGCCGGAGCGCGCCTTGACGGCCAGCTCGTCGGCTTCGTCATCTTCTACGATCTGCCGGAGCCCGTCTCGGGCATGCGCGCCGGGCAGGTCGATCATATCTACGTGCACCACGATCACCGCGGCAAAGGCATAGCCAAGGCGTTGATCGATGTCCTCGCCGACAAAGCCGAGGAGCGCGGCTGGACCAAGCTGTCGCTCAATGCGCCGCGGATACCGGAGGACGGTCGCAAGCTCTACGAACAGGTCGCCGCGCCTGCCGACTGGACGAGCTTCATCATTCGTTTCGGCAATCAATAGGATTGCCCTCAACGCGGAGTTGTTTTCAGGTGTCGTGCGTCGCGCAGACGATAGCCTGTGTCGCCTCCCAAATAGGCTACCGGGATATGGGCATGGGTGTTTTGACCTTGAAGCTGAGAGACTCACTCAGGTATTTTTTGCACTGAACAATAAAGCTTATGGTGCGCATCTTCGGGCAGTTTTGCCCGTTTAAACGATTGAATTCTATGAAGAAAGCATAAGTGCTTGCTATTGGCGCCATTTCGCAGCATGAGGGTGCTGAAAGGGCTTTGACGCAGTGCAAAAACCGGATTAAAACCCTTCTAAATTGCCTCTCGCAGCCTTTCGGCCCTGCCCGCCATTCGAGGCGAGGCGCTCAATTTGGAAACGCCATGAGCAAGACATCAATTCATGCAAACAGGCCCCTGTCGCCGCACTTGCAAATCTACAAGCCGATCCCGACCATGGTCATGTCGATCGTCCACCGTGTCACTGGAGGGGCGCTCTATATCGGCACGCTGCTGGTTGCCTGGTGGCTGATCGCTGCGGCGGTCGGCGAGGACTACTTCAATTTCGTCAACGCAATCTACGGTTCCTGGATCGGTCGCCTGATCCTCCTCGGCTATACTTGGGCGCTCATTCATCACATGATCGGTGGCATTCGCCATCTGATCTGGGATACCGGCCGCGGTCTCGACAAGGAAACCACCACCAAGATGGCCTGGGCTTCGCTCATCCTGTCGGTCACGCTGACGATCCTCGTCTGGATCGCCGCATTCACAATAGCCTAGAACAAGGAGGCGGAACGATGGGCGATATGCGCACGCCGCTCGGCAAGGTTCGCGGATTGGGATCCGCGAAGGAAGGCACTGATCATTTCTGGCGGCAGCGGCTGACAGCCGTCGCCAACGTGCCCCTGCTTTTGTTTTTCCTCGGACTGATCCTCTCCCTGCATGGCGCGGGCTATGCGGAGACAAAAGCAGCCCTTTCGCACCCGCTGACTGCGCTGGTGCTGTTGATGGTGATCATTTCCGCCCTATATCACATGCGACTCGGCATGCAGGTGATCATTGAAGATTATGTTCATGGCGAGGGGTCGAAGATCGTCCTTTTGATGCTCAACACCTTCTTCACGCTGGCGGTTGGCGTCATCAGCATCTTTGCCATCCTCAAGCTGAGCTTCGGAGGCTGAGCCACATTATGGCAGCTACAGAAAAGACGGCCGGAAAGGCCTATTCGTTCGTTGACCACAAGTTTGATGTGGTCGTGGTCGGGGCA
>NZ_JBBNAM010000154.1:0-51212 GCF_037994425.1 Phyllobacterium sp. | reverse complement strand
TGGCTGCTAGACCTCCACCAGGACTGACCGTCCGAGCCCCCGGGCCGCTTTCACAACAAATTGAGGGCAAAGCCCAAATTTTTGCAGGCTGAGGCAAGCTGTCATCTTTTTATTGCCTAGCATCGTTGTTATATGCACCAATGTAATAAGCACCCTTATGAATTGCTTTCACACCCATGAACAACACACCGACCCTTGGCTTTCTGCTGCATGACGTCGCTCGCCTGTTGCGCAAGCGCTTCGAACAGCGTGCGAAGCATCTCGGATTGACGCGCTCGCAGTGGCAGACCCTGGCATATCTTGCCAATAATGAGGGTATCCATCAGGCAGGGCTTGCCGAAATCCTGGAAATCGAGCCGATCACGCTTGTTCGCATTCTCGACAAGCTCGAGGAGCGTGGCCTGATCGAGCGCCGCCGGCATCCGACGGATCGGCGCATATGGCTGCTATTCCTGCGCGAGGAAACGCGCCCTCTTCTCGCCGACATGCGCGTGATTGGCGAAGCGACCCGAGGCGAAGCGCTTGCTGGCGTTTCGGCGGCCGATCGCGACCACCTCATCCGCACCCTTACACTTATGAAGACGAATTTGATCGACGCATGCCAGACGCCGGTCGATGACAGAGAGAAAAATCATGGCTGACGGTTCACGTTCCATACGCATCCCCGCCAATTCGGACGCAGCTGCCCCTTCCCAGCGCAGTGATACGGTCCTCGAAAAGCGCGACACGACAATCGAGACGCCTGCACTCCCCGTAACAAAGGAGACGCCGGCTTCGGCGCCGGCGCGCCCGCGCCGCAGCCTGAAGCGCCCACTGCTTTTCGCAGTGCTACCGCTCGCCCTGATCGCAGGCGGCTACTATTACGTCACCGGCGGTCAGGTCATGTCGACGGACAATGCCTATGTACAGGCCGACATGGTCGGTGTCTCGACCGATGTTTCCGGCATGGTGCAGTCGGTCGAGGCTCACGACAACCAGGTGGTCAAACAAGGCGACGTGCTGTTTCGGCTTGATCCAAGCGCCT
This sequence comes from Phyllobacterium sp., assembly GCF_037994425.1. Lineage (NCBI taxonomy): Bacteria > Pseudomonadati > Pseudomonadota > Alphaproteobacteria > Hyphomicrobiales > Phyllobacteriaceae > Phyllobacterium > Phyllobacterium sp. The sequence goes on along the minus strand of NZ_JBBNAM010000154.1, from coordinate 50,188 downwards.
ATGAAATCGCGCTTGCAGGCGCGAAGGCGCAGCTTGGGGTCGTGCGCAATCAGATCCTGAACCTCGAAGCGAGCTACAAGCAATCGCTTGCCGAGATCACGCAGGCCGAAGCGGACATTCCGTTCTACAACAAGACCCTGCAACGTCAGCAGGATTTGACCGCAACCGCGGCGGTGTCGAAAGCCGCCTATGACCAGGCCAAGCACGACCTCGACGCTGCACAGCAGAAAGTCGACGTCGCCAAGGCGGAAGCTGCGGCCACGCTGGCACAGCTCGGCAACGATCCGAGCCAGCCGGTCGAACAGAACCCGTCCTATCTCCAGGCGCAGTCAGCCGTGGACAATGCCCAGCGCAACCTCGATCGTACGGTCGTGCGCGCGCCGTTCGACGGCATCGTCACCAATGTCAGCTCGCTGCAGGTCGGCGCTTATCTGCAGGCTTCACAGGCCGGTTTCAGCCTCGTCTCGACCACGCATGTGTGGGTCGCGGCAAGCCCGAAGGAAACCGAGCTTACCTATGTTCGGGAGGGCCAGCCTGTAACGATCAGCGTTGACACCTATCCGGGCATTGAGTGGAAGGGCACGGTTGCCAGCATCAGTCCTGCCTCCGGCGCCAGTTTCTCGCTGCTCCCGGCGCAGAACACGTCGGGCAACTGGGTCAAGGTTGTCCAGCGCATCCCGATGCTCGTAAGCATCGATGACATGGCCGGCAAGCCGCCCCTACGAGTCGGCATGAGCGTTACGGCCGACGTCGACACCGGCCACGCCCGCGGCATGCCGAAGTTTATCGAAGATCTCTTTGGGGGCTTTGGTAAAAAGAGCCATGTCTAACACCGCTGCGATACCGAGTGCGGCAGCCGCGGTGGCAAACCGCGGAGCGATCACGGCATGCGTCATCCTTGCCGTGGTCATGCAAGCGCTGGATACGACGATCGCCAACGTCGCCCTGCCCTATATCCAGGGCAGTGTCTCGGCGAGCGCCGACCAGATCAATTGGGTTTTGACCTCCTATATCGTCGCCGCCGCCATCATGACGCCGCCGTCAGGGTTTCTTGCGGCGCGTTTCGGTCGCAAGAACGTCCTCTTGACCGCCATCGTCGGTTTCGTCGTTGCGTCGGTCCTGTGCGGCCTTGCCCAAACGCTGCCGCAGATCGTGGTATTTCGCCTGATGCAAGGCCTTTTTGGTGCCGCGCTGGTGCCGCTTTCGCAAGGCATCCTGCTTGATATCTATGATGTCCATGAGCGCGGCAAGGCGATGGCGCTCTTCGGCGTCTCAGTCATGGTCGGCCCCGTGCTTGGTCCTGTCATCGGCGGCTGGCTCACCGACAATATCAGCTGGCGCTGGGTCTTCTATATCAATGTCCCGATCGGGATGCTTGCCTTCTTCGGCATCGGCGCTTTCGTCGCCGAAACCAAGCGCGATATCGGCGCCAAGCTCGACTGGTTCGGCTTCGGCATGCTCAGCCTATCCATAGCGACATTGCAGCTCTTTCTTGACCGCGGCGAACAACTGAACTGGTTCTCGTCGGGCGAGATTCAGATCGAAGCCCTGATCAGCGCAGCCGCCTTCTATCTCTTTCTCGTTCACACGTTCACGGCAGAGAAATCCTTCGTCAATCCGCGACTGTTCCTTGACCGGAACTTTTCCGTCAGCATTTTCTTTATCTTCGTCATCGGCGTAACCTATCTGGCCTCGCTTGCCTTGATGACCCCTTACCTGCAGACGTTGATGGGGTATCCTGTCATTACGGCCGGTATCGTCATGGGCCCGCGCGGCGTTGGCACGATGATATCAATGTTCATCGTTGGTCGCCTCATCGGCAAGGTTGATACGCGCGCGCTCCTGGTCTTCGGCTTTTCCCTCACGGCTTGGGCGATGTACGACATGACCGGCTGGACCCCCGACATTTCTCAGTCGACCATCGTGTCGGTCGGCTTCATCCAGGGTGCAGGGCTCGGCTTCCTTTTCGTGCCGTTGACGACGATTGCCTTCGCGACCCTCCCGGCTCATATGCGTGGCGAGGGTACCGGCCTCTACAATCTGTCGCGCAACATTGGATCGAGTGTCGGCATTGCCATTGTAGCGGCCCTCCTGACGGAGAACGTGCAGATCAACCACGCTTCGATCGCTGCCTATGTCACGCCGTTCAACCATGCGTTCAACGCACCGGCAATCATGCAGCATCTCGACCCGATGAAGGCTGCTGGCCGCGCTGCGCTTGACGGAATGATTACCGAGCAGGCGACCATCATCGCTTATATCGACGATTTCAAGCTGCTGATGATCATGTCAATCATTTCCATTCCGCTTGTCATGCTATTGCGTAAGCCGGCCCCAAACGCGGCTCCGCCTGATCATAGCGCCGTGATGGAGTGATGCTATTCGCGTTACCTGTTCTAAACAGCGGGCTTCAGGTCTCCAAGGAGTGTCGGAATAAGCTCCGACACGGTTGGGTGAATCGGCACTGCCCACTTGAGCTTCGGAATGCCGACGTCTGCATTCATCGTATCGAGGATACCGTGGATCGCCTCATCGCCGCCGGTGCCTAGAATGGCCGCACCAAGGATCTTCTGCGTTTCGGCATCAGCAACAACCTTCATGAAGCCTAACGTTTCGTCCTTTTCCACCGCACGCCCGACGCGCGTCATCGGGCGCTTGGAAACGAGCAGGGGTCTTCCGGTGTTGCGGGCCTGGGTTTCGGTCATGCCCACACGGCCGAGCGGCGGATCGATATAAAGGGCGTAACCGAGGATGCGATCACTGACTTTGTGTTGCTCACCATCGAGGAGATTCCCCGCGACGATCTCGTAGTCATTGTAGGCGGTGTGGGTAAATGCTCCTCGGCCATTGCAATCGCCGAGCGCCCAAATTCCCTCTACATTTGTCGCCAGGTCGTCACCGACCTTGATGTAGCCGCGCTCATCCACGTCGATACCGGCCTTGTCCAGGGCAAGATCGTCAGTATTGGGGCGCCTGCCGATTGCCATCAACACTTGGGACCCAACGATACTAGGAGCGCCGCTGGTGCAATCCACACCGACCTCGACGCCGTCCGCGTGGGCTTTGAACGAAATGCATTCTGCATTCAGCCTGCAGGCAATGCCTTCAGCCTCGAGAATATCCTTGATGGCATCAGAGACATCCTCGTCTTCGCGGCTGATCAGGCGCGGTCCCTTTTCGACCACCGTAACCTTGGCGCCAAACCGGCGGTACATTTGCGCAAACTCGAGGCCGATATAGCTGCCGCCGACAACCACGAGATGCTCGGGCACCTTATCAAGCTGCAGGATCGAGGTGTTGGTCAGATAATCGATGTCGTTGATCCCGGGCATGTCGGGTACGTTGGCGCGGCCACCCACATTGAGGAAGATGCGCGGCGCCGTGAACACCTCGTCCGCGATCTCGATCTCATGCGGTGAGGTGAAGCGGGCGTGTCCCTCTATCACCGTGCAGTTTTCCATGCCGCGCAGCCATTTCTCCAATCCGGTACGCGAATCATAGGTAACCTTGTCAGCCCGTTGCTTCACCCGTTTCATGTCGATACCAACTTCCGCGCCGACCGAAACGCCATAATCGGCGGCCCGCCGGGCAACATGAGCAGCATAGGCGCTGGCGACGAGGGTCTTGGTCGGCATGCAGCCGGTATTGACACAGGTTCCGCCGAAAAATTTGCGCTCGACCATCAAGACTTTCATGCCGGCTCCGGTCAATCGTCCGACGAGAGACGGGCCGGCTTGTCCCGCCCCTATGACGATGGCGTCGAAAGGCTTGCTCATGCCAAAACCTCCGTTTTTTGGGCTTCGTAGCGACGGCTCATACAACCGTGGCGCGAAGCATAGAACGGTGGGCGTTCAGCGTCACCATGGCCGCGATAAATGCGGGAAAGAATCCGGTAATGAATCGAACGCTCGGGTGAATGGCCGGTTCAGGCGACGTTCAGCCGCCGTCACGCATCCTCAAGCAGGTCATTGGGGAATTCGTCATGCTTGTTCAGCGTCTTGGCATCGTGTTTGCCATCTTCCTTGCCTTCGCTTTGGGTTTTGGCAGTTTCGTCAACTATGCAAAATCAAGCCGGTTGGCGCATCCGGACGTGCACGGCAACCTCGTCTACCGCCAGGGGTAGGACAGCGATCACCTTCGTTTCTTGGTGCGAGCTTCGGCAATTTCGAGTTGCTCGAGCAGATCGAGAAATTGCTTGGGTGTCTTCTTGTCGACCCTGGCCGTGCTTGTTGAGCGAACGGCCTGCTGGAATTCCGGGCGCTGGATCTGATCGCGGACGACGCTTGCCGTGGGTTGACGCTGGGCCACACGTTTTGCAGTCATGGTTTTTTCCAATCGACTTTGAAGCGGCGGCTGCCATCAGTTTCGCGTCGCCAAGCCTCGGCATCTATGGTCCTACAAAGAGGGCGAAGGACTTTTGTTTCAAATCCTATGGGTCTATGGTCAACAAATGCTGAATTTAGCTGGCGGGGCCGAAAACCGAGCCGCATCCGCGCATCAGCTTGCCATTGCATTAAAATTTTCGGGTGCGGAACTCTAACGGTGACGCGGCGTTGTCCTCAGAACATTAAAGGATACTGCCCATGTTGATTCGCGTCGGTTATGAGATTGCCATTAGGTGCACGCAGCCCACCCCCATGACCACCTACCTCAATCTCGAATCGGCGCGCATTGCCGATATCAAGTGTGAGAACGGACCGGTCGCCTCCCCAGATCTGCGGCTTGAAAAGTTCATCGATCTGTTTGGCAATACTGCAATACGGCTCCTCGCGCCGGCCGGGAATCTCTCCCTGACGTATGATGCGGTCGTCAAGGATGACGGCATGCCGGATCCGGTCGCGGAAGAGGCTGGGGAGATCACCGTCGACAAGCTTCCGACCGAGTGTCTCGCCTATCTCTCCGCCAGCCGCTACTGCGAAACCGACGAGTTAAGTCCACTTGCCTGGAACCTTTTCGGGCATATCAAACCCGGCTGGACCCGCGTCCAGTCAATCTGCGACTATGTCAACCAGCGCCTTACGTTCAGCTACGGTTTTGCCCGGGCAACGCGCACCGCTGCCCAGGCGCATGAAGAGCGGGTCGGGGTCTGCCGCGATTTCGCGCACCTTGCGGTCGCCTTATGCCGCTGCATGAACATTCCCGCACGCTATGTGAATGGCTATATGGGGGATATTGGCGTTCCGGCCGATCCCGCTCCAATGGATTTCAATGCCTGGTTCGAGGTGTTTCTCGGGGACAGGTGGCATACCTTCGATGCGCGGCATAATCAGCGCCGCATTGGGCGTATTGTCGTGGCTCGCGGCCGCGACGCGGCTGATATTCCCCTGATCCACACGTTCGGACCGCATGAATTGACGAATTTTAAGGTGTGGACCTTTGAGGAACATGACCCTTCCTTCAATCGCCAAAGCTTCGAGAAAGTTTCCTTGCTTACGCCTTGGTTCAGTCCACGATGGTCGCGCTTGTCCCGTGCTATCCGTGAACGAAGCGAAGCAGAGCCCACGCTTTAGTGCCTGCCGGATTATCTAATCAATTCGATTGATAATAGGTTTTGCCACATTTCCGGCATGAAAATCCATTGCTGCTTTGCGGTAAGCCCTTTGAATAGCCTGAAAATCCGTTTCGATTTGCCATGCCACATTCCAGCGACTACGATTCTGGTCGTCTCTGGAGCAATAATAATGAAGAGGAACATCTCCATGGCTTTCGATAACCCCTTAGATCCGATGTACTCGCAAGATGATTGGGACATCATGCAAGCTGCCTACGACAAGGCGGCGGCAACCCTTGTGGTGAAATCAAGTTCGGATGAGGAGGCGAAGGTCATCGCCGAAACCGTGATGACGGCGTTCAATCGTGGCAACCGCGATATCAATTCGCTTGCGGCGTTGGCGGTTGTGATCGCGGTGAATTCGCATCCGACGGTGCGTGGCCCCAAGGACAGCGGAGAACAACGCGTGGCGTGAGCCTCCAAAACCGTCATTAGAGGCCCTGACGCCGATTTACAACTTTGACTTTCAGACCCGTTTCCGGCTATCAGGCTGCAATCAATTTTGCAGCCGAGGCCGAGAATGAAATTCATGACCCTTGCCATTTTGCTGAGCAGTCTTGCCTTGAGCGCTTGCGGCGGCGGCGGTTATGGGTCCTGGTCTCCGCGTCCACCGGACGTTTCCCAATCAAGCCCGGTCGACTGCCAGCGAGGCATCGGCGTCTGCCCCGGCGTATACGGTCGAGCCGGTCAAATGCGCCGGAACATCTAGCACCGCCTAATCTGCAAAGCTTTCCCGGAAAAGTCGGTTCAGATCATCGACGACACCTGTCGGTTCATGACCTTGGACAAGCCCTGCATTGATCCGCTGCGAGGCTTTCTGCTGAAACGCCATATAGCCATCGTGACGGGGTCTGACCCAGGCAGATTCCAGGGTTTTTCGGGTCGCGGTGTAAAAGTCCGTTGTCCTTGCGTTGACCGCTGCATCGTCCCAGCCCGCTGCATGGCCCGGTTGCCCGCCGGCCATGGCATAGGGGCCGCGCTGCACATCGCCGCTGGTAATCCAATAGGCAAAGTCACTCGCCGCGTCGCGATGAGGTGAAAAGGCGGACACGGCAATACCCGTGCCGCCGAGCGCCGACCCGATGGGACCGTTGCCGCCCGCGTCGGGAATATCGGCAAAGGCGACCAAAGCCGGCCTGAAACCCTCGATAGAATAATTGACATAGCCGTAAATCAGTGGGGAACAGGCGATATCCGCCTTTCCTTGCGACATCCTGTCCAGCACTGCGATCGGATCCATGTCGAAACAGGCCGGATCGATGAGCGCCACAATGTCCCGCATCATGTCGAATGTTCGAACGCCGACATCCGGTGAGACGAGATCGCCAAAAGCAGTGGCACAGGGCGAACCCCGATTTGCGCAAAGCGTATAGAACGTCATCAGCGAATGGGGCGGGCGCAGCGGGAGTAGCACCCTGCCCTCCCGGGCAAGTGACATGATCTCGTCCCATGTCCTGGGGGCGCGATCAAGAATGTCTGGCCGCCATGCGGAAACTTGACTTGCTGTATCCACGGGGAAAGCCCATTGCCGGCCCTCCCAGCAATAGCTTTGATAGGATTGGCCGACGCTGCCCGTGATTAATGCCTCTCGCTCGGCCCCCCGCCCCGGAATATCAAGCGGATGGAGGCAACCCTCCGCCGTGATCTGCCCGACATGCGGGTGATCGATGACGATCAGATCATAGGCCCGTGCAAGCTCATCGATCGGATAGGATTCGAAGTCCTGCAGCGAGCGCTTCTCCCACTCGATGGTCGTCCCGGTCTTTTCCTTCCAAAGCTTGGAGCAAGCGACCATCGGGTCATACCCGCGCGGATGGCTCCAGGTCATCCCCTTCAATCGAGGCCCGCTCACAGGCCGAACTCCTTGCGGATACTTTCGCTATGTTCGCCGATGCGCGGGGCAGCGCGATCGAACTTCGCGCGTTTGCCGTTGACGCGGATAGGCGACCTGGTCGTTAGGATCGAGACTTGATCTTCGCGCTCGACCGTCTGCAGCATATCGAGGACCCTGAAACCTTCGCTTTGCAGAAGCTCCTCCCAGTTCAGTACCTTGGCGCACCAGATATCGGCGGGTTCGAGGATTGTGAGCCAATGATCGGTTGGTTGTGTCGCAAGCCTACTGGCGATAATGCGCTTGATCTCGTCGCGCGCCGTAAACCAGGTGGCGGGCTTGTCGCGATAGGGACCGAGCGCATCGAGCCCGAGAAGGTCAGCCAGCTTCGGCAACGGGGTCATGGCGAGCGCCAGATAACTGTCGCTCGTCTGGTAAACTCCATAGGGCGCCGAAAGATAAGCGTGGGCGCTGCGGAAGTCTGAGCGCTTCGGCAAGCGGCGGCCATCATTGAGATGCGTCGTCAGCACCTCGAACTGGAAATCAATCAAAGATTCCATCAGGCTGGTTTCGATGTGCGCGCCTTCGCCGCTGATGCCACGCCGCACCAAAGCCGCCAGAATACCCTGCACGGTCGCGGCGCCCGCCAGCATATCGCCGACGGCAAGGCCAAAAGGTACGGGCCCCTGACTTTCATCGCCGTTAAGCCACATCAGGCCGGAACGCGACTGCGCCAGCAGATCCTGGCCAGGACGTGACACCCACGGGCCTTCTTCGCCGTAGCCGCTTATGCCGGCATAGACCAAACGGGGATTGATCGCCTTTACCGCCTCATAGTCGAGGCCGAGCCGCTGGATAACGCCCGGTCTGAAATTCTGGATCAAGACATCGGCTTTGGCGAGGAGCGCCTTCAATGTCTTCAGATCGGCCTCGTTCTTGAGATCGATCGCGAGACTTTCCTTGGCACGGTTGATCGCATGAAAGATGGTCGAATCCCCACCTATCTCGGTGTCGCTCAGATAGAGACGGCGGGAGAGATCGCCGCCGTCGGGGCGTTCGACCTTGATGACGCGCGCACCAAGATCCATCAGGCGCAGCGAGGCATAGGGTCCCGACAGGAACTGGCTCATATCGACGACAAGCAGGCCCGTTAGCGGCAATTCATTCGCAGTCATTCTTTCTCGGTCTTTCCAATGAAATCAGCAGAGTTTCGATACTTCACCGTCTGCAGGTGTTCGCAGTAGAGAACGAGCTCGCCCTCATTCTTGAATACTTCGTAGCTGGCACGGATGAGCCCCAACTCCTTGTAACGCGGCCGCTTGTCGAGGTTCGTGCGGACCGTATAGATCGTATCGTTGAGGAAGACGGGCTTGATGAAGCGCAGCTTGTCGTAGCCGTAGGAAAAAGCATTGACGCAATTGGTCGCCACCAGCCCAAGTCCAGCGGAAAAGACGAATGCGCCGGCAACGAGACGCTTGCCGAAAATGCCCTCGCTCTCGGCGAACATCTGATCCTGGACGTAAGGATGTATGTCGGTGACAAGGACGTTGAAGAGATGGCTGTCGCTCTCGGAAATCGTCCGCCGCAGCGATCGTATCTTCTGACCAACCGGCCAGTCTTCATAGAACCAGTTCTCGGCATTCCACACAGGCAAGGTGGCGTGGGCTTCCGGCATGTTTTTTGGGTGTGTGGAGGACACGCCCACAGTCGGCGGAAAGTCGCTCATTTCCGCACGCCTTCAACGTGCAAATTGCCTGCGTAAGATCCCATTGACTGCCTCCCATATCTTCTCTTGTGAATAATATTTTCACATATGAGCAGAAATGGCAAGCTCTGTGGTGGACTAGCTCTTGAAAATGCCCTTGGCAAGGAGGCGTTCCCGGTCGTGGGGCGCATCGAAGTTTTGATCAGGTCCAAGGGGGACGATGAGGGTCGGGTTGATGTGGGCGATCGAATAGTAACCGGCCTTGATGTGGTCAATCTTCACGGTCGCGCGCACGTCCTGCCATTGGTAAAGCTCGCGCAAATAATTCGACAGGTTATGATAATCGGCCATGCGGCGGATGTTGCACTTGAATACGCCATGGTAGGCCGCATCAAAGCGCACCAGCGTTACAAACAGACGCCAGTCCGCCTCCGTGATATACGGTCCGGCCAGATAGCGGTGGTCGGCGAGATGGGCTTCAATCCGGTTGAAGGCCCTGAACACACCTGAAGCAGCTTCGTCATAAGCTGCCTGTGATTTGGCAAAGCCAGCGCGATACACTCCGTTATTGACGTTGTTGTAAATGAGCTCGTTCCACCCGTCGATTTCCGGACGCAGATGTTCTGGATAAAAATCCTGATGATCCCCGGTGATGTGATTGAACGCCGTATTGAGGATGCGGATGATATCGGCCGACTCATTGTTGACAATGCGGCCCTCCCTGCGGTCCCAAAGGACGGGCACCGAAACCTTGCCTGTATAGTTCGGCTGGCTCGCCGTATAGAGCTGGTGCAGATAACGTATGGGCGGCGCCTCTGGCCCCGCGTCCTGGGGTTCGGCAAACGTCCAGCCATTCTCGCCGATCGCAGGTTCGGCGATGGAAATGCGGATGATGTCGCGCAGCCCCTTCAGGGTGCGGAAAATCAGCGTGCGCGACGCCCAAGGGCAGAGATAGGAAACGAAAAGCTGATAGCGGCCCGGCTCGGCCGGAAACGACGGTTGGCGAGAGGGACCCGGCGCGCCGTCCGGTGTGATCCAGTTGTGGAAATGTGTCGCTTCGCGATGGAATGCACCGCCCTTCATTTCGCTGGCGGCGACATCGCCCTTTACCCATTCTCCATTCACCAATGCCGGCATCTGACTACATCCTGACTTTCTGTTTCGAAATCAGGATCGCATGTCGTGGGCCCGTTTCCTACCGGAGAGCCTTTGACAGACTGTATTTCCGTAAACGACAATGACGACAGGCGCTAATCCGTTACCGCGCCTTCGCTTGCCGATTTTGCCAATTGTGCAAATTTCGCCAGGACGCCGCGGGTGTAACGCGGTGGCGGCTGCTTCCAGTTGCGGCGGCGCCGTTCAAGCTCGGCATCGCTCACCTCGAGCTGAAGCAGCTGCTTGTGCGCGTCGATGGTAATCGCGTCGCCCTCTTCGACAAGGGCGATCGTTCCACCCTCGAACGCCTCGGGCGTCACGTGTCCGACGACCATGCCCCAGGTCCCGCCGGAAAACCGTCCGTCCGTGATGAAGCCGACACTCTCCCCGAGCCCACGGCCGATGATTGCGGAGGTCGGCGCCAGCATTTCCGGCATGCCGGGACCGCCACGCGGCCCAAGATAACGCAAAACGAGAACGTCGCCGGGCTTTATCTTGTCCGAGAGGATGGCATCCATTGCCGATTGCTCGTCGTCAAAGACCCGCGCCGGCCCCTTGATGACTGGGTTCTTCAGCCCGGTGATCTTGGCAACTGATCCGCCTGTGGCCAGGTTTCCCTTGAGGATGGCAAGGTGACCCTCGCTGTAGAGCGCCCTGTCGATCGGCCGGATAATGTTCTGGTCGGCGGGAGGCACGTCTGGAACGTTGGCGAGTTCCTCGGCCAATGTGCGTCCTGTGATTGTGAGGCAGTCGCCGTGCAAGAGGCCGGCATTCAGCAAGATCTTCAAGACTTGCGGAATTCCGCCGGCCTTGTGCAGATCGACTGCCATATATTGTCCAGAAGGTCGAAGATTACATATTACCGGAACCTTGCGGCGCACCCGCTCGAAATCGTCGAGCGTCCATTCGACTTCCGCGGCATGGGCAATAGCGAGGAAATGGAGGACGCCATTCGTGGAGCCGCCCGTCGCCATGATCAATGCGACCGCATTCTCGATGGATTTGCGGGTAATGATATCGCGAGGACGGATGTTCCTGCGTACCGCCTCGACCAGAACGCGTGCCGATTCTGCCGTACTGTCGACCTTTTCCGCGTCTGGATTGGCCATGGTGGAAGAGGACATCAGCGACATGCCGAGCGCTTCGAAAGCTGAACTCATCGTGTTCGCCGTATACATGCCGCCGCAAGAACCTGTCGACGGGCAAGCATACCGCTCGATCCCTTCGAAGTCCTCCTCGCTCATCTTGCCGGCCATGAACGAGCCCACCGCCTCGAAGGCGGAGACGATGGAGAGGTCCTTGCCCTTCCATTTGCCGGGCTTGATCGTGCCGCCATAGACATAAATCGCCGGCACGTTCGTACGTGCCATGGCGATCATGCCCCCCGGCATATTCTTGTCGCAGCCGCCGATGACCAGCACGCCATCCATCCACTGGCCGTTGACGCAGGTCTCTATGCAGTCGGCAATGACCTCGCGCGAGATGAGCGAATATTTCATGCCCTCGGTGCCCATCGCCATGCCGTCGGAAATTGTCGGCGTGCCGAAAACCTGCGGATTGCCACCTGCCTCCTTGACCGCCACAATTGCCGCATCGGCGAGCGGCTGCAGGCCGGCGTTGCATGGCGTAATCGTCGAATGGCCATTGGCAATACCGATCATCGGCTTGGCGAAATCCGCCTTCTCATAGCCAAGTGCATAATACATGGCGCGATTGGGCGATCGTGCGATGCCTTCGGTGATGTGCTTCGAACGCTCATTGGATGGCATGACCGGACCTCCTGTTCATGCCAGCAATTTGACGCCGCTTGGGTATGGCTGTCAAACGCGAGATCAAGCGACCGGCGATGATCAGCGGATCGCCGCCACCAGCGCCTTATCCGGAAAACATGTGGGCGACATGCCCTGCTTCGACTGCCAGTCGCCGATCGAGCGGCGTGTCTTGAAGCCAGGGAAGCCATCGGCACCGCCGGCGTCATATCCCTTTTTCTCAAGTGCCCGCTGCAGCCCGGCAATATCGGAACGGTAGAGCCCGCCGACATCGCCCCAACCGGCGGTGAAGTTTGTCGCCCCGCGCGCAATGCGATCGCTGACGTGGCCGATGAACAGCGCATAGAGATCGCTCATATTGTATTCCTTGAGGACGTAGAAGTTTTTGGTCACGATGAAGGCTGGACCATGCCGACCTGCCGGCATCAGGAGAAAGCTTTCACGCTTGGCCTCGTCGGCGGGAAACCGCTTGCCGTTGACGCGCGCAATCCCGAGCTTTTCCCATGCAGAGAATGGCTTGCCCTGGTCCGGACCTTCCAGCGAGCAACTTACACTCTCGGGTACGTTCACCTCATAGCCCCAGTCCCTGCCGCGCTGCCAGCCGTACTGCGCGAGGTAGTGAGCGATTGAACCGAGCGTGTCGGGGACAGAATTCCAGATATCGCGCTTGCCGTCGCCGTCGAAATCGACCGCATGTTCGAGATAGGATGTCGGCATGAACTGCGGTTGGCCGAGGGCACCGGCCCATGAACTCTTCATGCTTGACGCGCCGATGTAGCCCTTCTCCACGATCTCGAGCGCCGCGATGAGTTCCTTGCGGAACATGTCTTTGCGTGTCGCCAGGAAAGCCTTGGTCCCGAGCACGGCGAAGGCATTATAGGGTATCTTGACGCTGCCAAAGCCGCTTTCGCGTCCCCATATGGCAAGTACGACTTCGCCCGGCACACCATAGGTTTGCTCGACCGCCTTCAATGTCCTTACATACTGGCCGGCGCGAGCACTGCCGCCCGAAGTGACATTGTTTACGGTCTTGTCGTTGAAGTACTTGCCGGGTGAGCCGAACTCGCTCTGCGCCTGCTTTTGTGGCGTTTTTGCCTTCTCGCCGGGCATTACCAGATCGGGCAGGTCGAAATTGAGCGTGACGTCCTTGAATGCCTGATCGAAAGTCGCCCGGGATATTCCCTTCGCCTTGGCTTCCGGCCAAAGGTCATCCGTGAGCCATTGTTGGAACTGCGCTTCGATCTCGGGCTTGGAAGCCGCGAAGCTTGCGGTCGCATGCAGCGCAAGGATCAGGCCGATCAGCGCCCCGAGGGCAGTTCTCCATGGGCGCATGATCAACTCATCTCCTATAGCGAAGTTCGAGCCCGCAATGCCGCAGCCAGTGTTCCTTCATCAAGGTAATCCAGCTCACCGCCGACGGGTACCCCATGTGCGAGACGGGTGATGCGGACATCAAAACCAGCAAGCTGGTCGGTGATGTAATGAGCCGTGGTCTGACCCTCGACAGTCGCATTCACCGCGAGGATGACTTCCTTGATTTCGCCTTCCGCAACGCGCCCGACGAGAGTCGCGATATTGAGGTCATCGGGTCCGATTCCATCCAGCGGCGAAAGACGCCCGCCGAGCACGTGGTAGCGCACGTTCATCGAACCCGCCCGTTCCAGCGCCCAGAGATCGGAGACGTCCTCGACCACGATCAGGGTCGCGCGCTCGCGGCGCGGATCGGTACAGATCATACAGGGCTCGGCGGTATCGACATTGCCGCAGGTCGAACAGACGCGTACCTTGTCGGCGGCATCCTGCATGGCCGAGCCCAGCGGGATCAGCAGGGCTTCCTTCTTCTTGATGAGATGAAGGGCTGCCCTTCGCGCCGAGCGTGGACCAAGCCCTGGCACCTTGGCGAGGAGCTGTATCAGGCGTTCAATTTCAGGGCCGGCGATTCGTTTCGACATAGCGTCGGTTTAGAGCAATTTGCCCTTTTATGGAATTGGCGAGCGCACAACCTCGGCGTTCCGACTGCCAAGACAGCGCAACCCTGGATTCGTTATCACTTGAAGCCTGCGCCGCGATGATGCGCGGGTTCGAAGGCGAAAGCAGCAGCACCGCACCAGCCGGCGCATCGGGAGAATGGGCTACCCGACCGCGGCAACAGCCTTGCCTGCGAATTTGGAGTGAACGATGCGGAGACTTCCGTGGAGTATCGGTCTCACTGTGAAACGAACCCGGACGAGCTGGTCATGGACCGCCCGGGTTCAATTCGCAAAGTAAGAAGACGGGGACGGGCGAAAGCTCGTTCCCATCCCATTTTTTTAAAATAGCCAATTCGAAGCCGTTTTCCAATAACCTTCCGGTTGTGGTTTAAAACGGAAGCTTGAAGCCCGGAGGTATAGGCAAACCGGCCGTCAGAGCCTGGGTCTTTTCGGCCATGATCGCCTCGACCTTCCCCTTTGCCTCATTGTGGGCAGCGATGATGAGATCTTCGATGACTTCGATATCGTCTTCCTTGAAAAGCGAAGGATCGATGCTGAGGGCCGTCATCGCGCCCTTGCCGGAAAGCTTGACGGTGACGAGACCGCCGCCTGCATGACCTTCGGCCTCGAGCGCCGCGATCTCCTCCTGCATCGCCGCCATCTTGGCTTGCATTTCCTTGGCCTGTTTCATCATGCCCATAATGTCACGCATGGAAAAACTCCTGTTCGTCAATCGTCTTCTTCGACGGGTGCAAGCGTATCATCGCCCGCGGCAACCGCATCGTCTACCTGTCCGGCCGGCGCCGTAATTCGCACGTTGATGATCTTGGCGCCAGGAAACTTTGCCAGGATCGCCGCGACATCCGGATCGGACCGCGCATCGCTGAGCAGCGTATCCCGCTTGGCTGTTTCTGTCTCGTTGACGGTAGCGCCTCCCTCTTCCCGCGACAACGAGACCATCCAGCGAATGCCTGTCCAGTCGCTGAGCTTCTGCGAAAGATCGGTCAGCAATGTCTTGGGTGCGTTTTCCGTCAGGTTGATCTCGAGCCGCCCCGGCTTGATGCCGACGAGGCGCACGCAGTTCTTGACCATGATCTTGAACTGCATGTCGCGGTGCTTGTCGGCAAGGGCAACGATATCTTCGACGCTGTTTACGGGAACGACCGGAGCTTGCGGTTGCTCCACAACCGCCGGAGCAATGCTTGGTTCCGTCTTGGCGGCAGGTTCAACGAGCCGCATGGTCGCGCCACCATTGGACGGTACCGCACCGCGCTGCGATGAAACGGCGTCGATCTGGGCTGCGCGCGTGGCCGTGGCACCACCATTTCCTGGGCGAGGACCGTCGCCACGTGCGGGCGTGGTAGACACGCCTCCCTCTTCAAGTGATTTCAGCGCTTCATCGAGCGTCGGCAAATCGGCGGCATGGGCAATACGAATAAGCAGCATCTCTGCCGCCTGAACTGGACGACTGGACTCCTCGACCTCAGCAATACCTTTCAGCAGCATCTGCCACGTACGCGAAAGAACGCGGATAGAGAGCTTTTCAGCATAATCCCTGCCGCGTGTCCGCTCGTCTTCCGACAGCGAAATATCGTCGGCGACATCAGGCGTGAAACGGATGCGTGTCACCAGGTGATTGAAATCCGCGAGATCTGTCAGGACAACCGCAGGATCGGCCCCAACATCATACTGGGCGCGGAACTCCCGTAGTGCCGATGCAACATCCCCGCGCATCAGCATCTCGAAAAGATCGATGATGCACGCCCGGTCAGCGAGACCGAGCATGGAACGTACCGCCTCCGCCTCGACGCTACCCGCGCCATGGGCGATTGCCTGATCGAAGATCGAGAGCGAATCGCGGACCGACCCTTCGCCGGCGCGCGCGATCATGCTGAGCGACACATCATCGACGGCAATCGATTCGAGACCGGCGATCCTGCGCAGATGGCGGACGAGGACCCCGGTGTCGATGCGGCGCAGGTCAAACCGTTGGCAACGGGAAAGGACGGTAATCGGTACTTTGCGGATTTCAGTCGTCGCGAAGATGAATTTGACATGCGGCGGCGGCTCTTCAAGCGTCTTCAACAGGCCATTGAAGGCCTGGTTCGACAACATGTGTACTTCGTCGATGATGTAAACCTTGTAGCGAGCCGATACTGGGCGGTACCGCACCTGCTCGATGATCTCGCGAATGTCATCGATACCCGTATGGGACGCAGCGTCCATCTCGATCACGTCGACGTGGCGGCCTTCCATGATCGCCTGGCAATGCTCGCCGGGAATGCTCAGGTCGATTGTCGGCTTGTCGATTTCGGCGATCTTGTAATTCAGCGCGCGGGCAAGAATGCGAGCCGTCGTGGTCTTGCCGACACCACGCACGCCCGTAAGCATCCAGGCCTGTGCAATGCGCCCCGTTTCGAACGCATTGGTCAGCGTGCGGACCATCGGCTCCTGGCCGATCAGATCGTTGAAATTCTGTGGGCGGTATTTGCGGGCGAGCACGCGGTAGGCGCTGTCTGGCGTTCTTGTATCCATCGCGTCCCGTTTGGCTCCTGAACTAGGCACCTGACCTGCCCGCAACCGAAGTCTAACCGCATGGGCCGCAGCGTCAATGCGCGAACAGGCTTTGACACAGACAAGGCGACAGGAAAAAGGTGGGAGGCTGGCACGGCGACCCGTGCCTAGCTCGTTGGGGCTGCTTCCTTCCGGACCTGACCCGGTTGGCGAGTGGCTCGTCCACCACCAACCTCCCGGGGTTCATATCGTCAATCCGCGCGCAAAAAGCAAGCGGAACCGCGAAAAAACTGTTATCTCTTATCGATCATGACCTTTGTACTCGATAACAAACTTGCAGCAGACACTTATTCAATTGCAAGGCTGGGCCTCTGTGATCTGCGCCTGATGAATGACCGACGCTGGCCGTGGCTCATTCTCGTGCCGCAGCGGCCCGGCATATGCGAGATTCACGAATTGACGCCACTTGACCAGACGATGCTGACTTTTGAGGCGGGCATCGCCGCCCAAGCTCTGAAAGCCATCGTCGATTGCGAGAAGATCAATACCGGGGCGCTCGGCAACATCGTGCGCCAGCTGCATGTCCACGTTATCGCGCGCAACACCGGCGACCCGGCATGGCCCGGCCCTGTCTGGGGCCACGGTACACGCGAGCCCTATGGCGAAAAAGATGCCAGGGCCTTTGCCAGCGCCATACTCAAGGCTATTTAATCCACCAACCTTGTCATCACCCTGTCCCGCCGGACCCAAATCTGGAGTTCCACCTATGCCGTTTCGTCTTTTCGATGTCCCTGAGACGGAACCCAGCCATTTTGTCGGCTTTGCCGGCAACCGGATCAATCGCCACGCGGAAAAACGCAGCGATGATGCCGTGGCCGTCGCACTCGCCAACGCCAATGCGCGCATCCTCCTGATCGGACAGGGCCAAGTGCTGGTGGTTGAGGGAAATGCCTTGTTCAAGCTGGAGGAGGCGGCAAAATATTTGCCCACCGCAGCCTCCACCATTTACCTCGGGATGCAGGATGACGTACCCGTACTCGCCGCGCCAAGCGGCGTCGATTTCGCGGAACTGCCCGAGGCGATTCGGGCAATCGACTACCGTTCGGTTTATACGCAGGGCATCATCCCGCCGGACCAGCTCGGCGCGATGGCGCAGGCAATTTCGCTCCTTACCTGGAACGAGACTCACAAGTTCTGCGGGCGCTGCGGCACCGAAACACTGATGCGCGACGGCGGCTACCGGCGTACTTGCCCGAATTGCGAGGCTCAACACTTTCCCCGGACTGATCCCGTCGCGATCATGATGGTGGTGCGCCGGGACAAATGCCTCTTGGCACGCGGGCCGCATTTCGGTCCGGGCATGTATTCCTGCCTTGCCGGCTTTATTGAGCCTGGCGAAACCATCGAGAATGCGGTGCGGCGCGAAACCTTCGAAGAGACGAACCTAAAGATCGGCCGCGTGCTCTATCACGCGAGCCAACCCTGGCCGTTTCCCTATTCGCTGATGATTGGCTGCCATGCCGAGGCACTTTCAGATGACTTCACCCTCGATCGTGCCGAGCTTGAGGATGGGCGCTGGTTCTCGCGCGAGGAAGTCTTAACCATGCTTGACCGCACCCACCCAGGTGGGCTGATGACGCCCCCACCTGGCGCCATTGCTGCGCACCTCATCCGCAGTTGGGTGGAGGCCGGAATATAATCTATTCTTCCTCAGCCTGCGCGCTGCGAAAGGTCGTATCGGCGGGATATACACCGAGAATCCGTACTTCCTTCGAGAAGAATTCAAGCTCGTCGAGCGCGTGCGCAACGTTCTTGTCGTCCGGATGGCCTTCGATATCGGCGTAGAACTGGGTAGCGGTGAATTTTCCGTCGATCTGGTAGCTTTCCAGCTTCGTCATGTTGACGCCGTTGGTGGCAAATCCGCCCATCGCCTTATAGAGCGCAGCAGGCACGTTGCGCACGCGGAAGACGAACGTCGTCATCATCAGCTCATCGGATGTGCGCGGCGCCCACTTCTTGGTCTTGTTGAGGACCACAAAGCGCGTGACGTTGTTCTCAGTATCTTCGACATCTTCTTCCAGAATGTCGAGGCCATAGAGCGTCGCCGCCAAGCGCGGCGCGAGCGCCGCCATCGACTTGTCCTTTACGTCGGCTACAAGCCGTGCAGCACCCGCCGTGTCACCCGCAATCACCGGCTTCCAGCCATTCTTGCGGATGTATTTCCGGCATTGGCCCAGCGCATGAATATGGCTATGGACCGAGGTGATATCGCTGCGCTTGGCTCCCGGCAGCGCCATCAATTGAAAATGGATGGGCAGAAAATATTCGCCGACAATATGCAGGCGCGATTCCGGCAAGAGATGGTGGATGTCGGCTACACGCCCGGCGATCGTGTTCTCGATCGGGATCATGGCGAGATCGGCAGCGCCGCTCTCGACGGCGTTGAACGCATCTTCAAAGGTCGGACACGGCATCGGTTCCATCTCGGGAAACATATTACGGCATGCCGTATCGGAGTTTGCGCCGGGTTCGCCCTGGAACGAGATGCGGTTGGTTGTTGCCATCGTCATTTGCCTTTTGAGGAGTTAAGAATTTCGCGCGCCCGTTCGAGGTCTTCCGGCGTATCTACCCCGAGTGGAACGGAATCGACGATCTCGACATCGATGCGCATGCCGGCTTCGAGCGCGCGCAGCTGTTCGAGCCGTTCGCGTCGCTCAAGCGGCGATGGGCCAAGGCTGACGAAACGCTCAAGTGCAGCGCGGCGATAGGCATAAAGCCCGATATGGTGGTAAAGCGGCCCCTCACCCCAAGGCGCTGTAGCGCGTGTGAAATACAGCGCGCGCATCTGGTTGGGGCCAAGTGGCGATCCGATGATCTTCACCACGTTCGGGTTGGTTTTTTCGTCCTCGCGGTGGATTTCAACGCCGAGCGTTGCGATATCGGCGGGGCCAGCCTGCAGGGGCAGCAACGAGCGCCTGATGATATTGGCTTCAATGGTCGGAAGATCACCCTGGACGTTGACGATTGCATCCACACTTCCATCGGGATCGAGCGCAAGAAGTGCTTCATGAATGCGGTCCGAACCCGATTCGTGGTCGGCACGGGTCATCACCGCCTCGATACCGTGCGATTCCACGGCCGACTTGACGTCGGGACTATCTGTCGCAACCACGGTTCGTCCGAGGCCGGCCGCCATCGCCCGCTCGGCGACGTGAACGATCATCGGCTTTCCCGCTATATCGGCCAACGGCTTGTTGGGCAGCCGGGTCGAGGCCATTCGGGCAGGTATCAGGGTCAATATTTTCATCGTTCACAACAGTCTAAGGTGTCAAAAAGTCTCAGGCAGAACCGCCCTTATATGTGTTGCAAGTCTCCAGCAAAAGACCTAGTTTCCGCGCGATCACGAGGGGACTCTTGTCAAGAAATGCAGCGACCTGCATTGACCAGATATTGGGAACCTCTGCAAGTGTGCTGAACATCGAGCCCTGCAATTGCTCCGGCAAGCGCGAGATTGGACTTCATGTTGAGCGCACTTGAACAGTACACAAGTGGAGCAATGATCGACGATGGAATCGACCCCGTTCAACAAATATGCCATGGCGTTTCTGGCGACCGTATTCGTTGTCATGACGGCGGGTATCCTGTCTGATTCTATATTTGACACCCATGCCCCCGAAAAGCCCGGCTTCATCATCCAGGCCGCTGAGGCCGGCGGCGAAGCCGAAGCCGGTGGCGCTGCTCCGGCGGCTGAAGCCGTGCCGATCGCGACGCTCCTTGCGTCTGCCGACGCGACCCGCGGCGAAGCTGTTTTCAAGCGCTGCGCTGCCTGCCATACCGGCGAGAAGGGCGGCCCGAACAAGGTCGGTCCGAACCTCTGGGACATCGTCGACCGTCCGATCGCAACGCATGAAGGCTTCAGCTATTCCTCCGCCATCAAGGACTTCTCCAAGGGCGGCCAGGAAAAGTGGACTTTCGACCACCTCAATCACTTCCTGACTTCTCCGAAGGGTTACATCAAGGGCACGGCCATGGGCTTTGCCGGCGACAAGAAGGACAATGAGCGTGCGGACCTTATCGCCTATTTGCGCACGCTTTCCGACAGTCCGAAGCCGCTTCCAACCGCTGATGCCGCTCCCGCTGGCGGCGATGCCGCCAAGCCGGCCGATGGTGCCGCTCCCGCTGCTCCTGCTGGCGAGAAGCCTGCAGAAGGTGCAGCTCCGGCCGCACCCGCAGGTCAGGAAGCGCCAAAGAACTAATCTACGGCGATTTGCACGTCGAAAAGCCGGGCCGATGCCCGGCTTTTTGTATCAACACCCCGTGTTTTTTGCGTGAAGGCCTGTTCTCCGCCGCATTTTCTCTTAGAGTTGAGATTGAAGAGAACCCGTGGAGACCTGATTTGCGATTTCGCCCCCTTGTTGCCAGCTTTGCCTTCCTCGCCACCGTCACGATCACAACCTATCAGACTGTCGAGGCCGCAGAACCAGAATGGCGAAAGGCGGCGAGTGTCCTTGGTGAGGCCAAGTACGGCGACGACTTCAAGCACTACGACTATGTCAACCCTGCCGCGCCGAAGGGTGGCACGCTCAATCAGACTGCATACGGTTCGTTCGACAGTCTCAACCCGTTTGTCGTGCAAGGAACACCTGCGGCAGGATTGCCGAGTACGGTCGGCGGCGGGTTGCTCTACGATACGCTGCTCAGCCAGGCGCTTGATCAGCCTGCAACGAACTACGGCCTCATTGCCGAGGCGATCGCCTATCCGGATGATTTTTCCTGGGTCAAGTTTCGTCTGAATCCGGCGGCGAAGTGGCATGACGGCCAGCCTCTCACCGTAGACGATGTCATCTGGTCGTTCGATACGCTGAAAGCGCAAAGTCCGCTCTACAACAAATACTACCATGATGTGACGAAAGCGGAGAAAACCGGCGACCACGAGGTGATGTTCACATTTGCCAGTGGCGGCAATCGCGAATTGCCAAGCATCATGGGTGATTTTCCGATCCTGCCGAAGCATTGGTGGGAAGGGACCGACCCAAGTGGCAAAAAGCGCGATATCAGCAAGCCCACGACTGAAATCCCGGTTGGTTCGTCCGCCTACAAGATCGAGAGCGTCAGCCCCGGTAAGACCGTCGTCTGGAGCCGCGTCGCGGATTATTGGGGCAAGGACCTTCCTACAAACGTTGGTCGCAACAATTTCGACCGTATCCGCTACGAATATTTCCGCGACCAGAATGCCGAATGGGAGGCCTTCAAGAAGGGCGGCTTCGAGGACTACCGCCCTGAGGCCAGCATCGGCAAATGGATGCGCGGTTACGATTTCCCCGCCTTCCAGCGCGGCGATGTGGTCAAAGCCGTGTTCCCCTTGCGGTCATCAGGACGCATGCAGGGATTCCTGATCAACACCCGGCGCGACAAATTCAAGGACCCGCGGGTCCGCCAGGCTCTGACCTCGGCCTATGACTTCGAAAGCATGAGCAAGAACCTGTTCTTCGGCCAATATAAGCGGATCAACAGCTATTTCTCCGGATCGGAACTTGCTTCAAGCGGATTGCCGACGGGCAAGGAGCTTGAAATCCTCGAAACTGTGAAAGGCGACGTGCCGGAACAGGTATTCACCAAGGAGTTCAAGCTGCCGGTCTACGATACGCCGCAATCGCAGCGGGACAATCTGCGTCAGGCCGTCATGCTCTTGCGCGACGCGGGCTACGAGCAGAAAAACGGCAAGCTCGTCAACGCCAAGACGGGCGAGCCTTTCACCATAGAGTTCCTGGCGGACGACCCATCCGATGAGCGCTTCGTCGGGCCTTACATGGCTAGCCTACGCAAGCTTGGCATCGATGCGCAGATACGTGTCGTTGACAACGCCCAGTACACGGCGCGCGTCAACGATTTTGATTTCGACATCACCACGCCGAACGTCGTCCTCGCCCAGAGCCTTTCCCCGGGGAACGAGCAACGTGATTTCTGGGGTTCTGGCGCGGCGGACACGCCCGGCAGCCGCAACTATATGGGCATCAAGAACCCTGCTGTCGACAAGCTTATCGACCGGATCATATTCGCCAAGGATCGCGACGAACTCGTTGCCGCAACCCATGCGCTCGATCGGGTGCTGCTCTGGAACTACTATGCCGTCCCGCAATGGTATGACGATCGGATCAAGATCGCCTATTGGAACAAGTTCGGCATGCCAGAGAAGCAGCCGGATTATGCCGGTATCGACCCGTTTTCCTGGTGGATCGACACTACCAAGGAGCAGGCATTGAAAGCACGCGCCGAATGACGCAACTCAATCGGCGCGATCTCCTCAAGATTTCGAGCGCGACATTCCTGACGGCCCTCACGCCTCGTTTCGCCTTGGCTGACACGGCGACGGGTGTGCCGCTGCACGGGCTTTCCGCTTTTGGTGAATTGAAGTACGCCAAGGATTTCAAGAATTTTGACTATGCCAATCCCGATGCGCCGAAAGGCGGAACCTTTGCCTTTTCACCCCCGAACTGGCTCTACAATCAGTCTCCGCAAACCTTCAATACGCTGAACACCTATTCGGCCAAGGGCGACGCACCGCCGCGCATGGAAATCTGCTACGACACGCTGATGGAGTCGGCGCTCGATGAGCCGGACTCCATCTACGGGCTTGTTGCAGAAAGCGTAACAGCGGCCGCCGACCGCAACACTTTCATTTTCAATCTGCGCCATGAGGCGCGTTTTCATGACGGATCGCCGCTTACGGCCCACGACGTCGTCTTCAGCCTCCAGTCGATCAAGGAGAAGGGTCACCCCGAGCTTCTCCTCCTGTTGACCCAAATGAAGGAGGTCGTCGCCGAGAACGACCATACGCTCCGAATAACCTTTACCGGACAGCATTCCGATCGGGCGATCCTCGACATTGCCAGCGCCATGCCAATCTTGTCGAAGGCGTGGTTTAGCGACCGTGAATTCGATGCATCGACGCTTGAGGCGCCGCTCGGCTCTGGCCCCTATCGCGTCGGCAGGATGGCTCCCGGCAAAGGCATCGAATACGAGCGCGTCGAGGACTATTGGGCGAAAAACCTGCCCGTCCAGCGCGGCCTCAATCATTTCGATACGATCAAGATCGAACTCTACCGAGACCGGCAGCCCGAATTCGAAGCCTTCAAGAAAGGCGACATATTCTGGCGCATGGAACACACGGCCAAGACCTGGATCACCGAGTATGATTTTCCGGCGATCGAGCAGAAGCGCGTGATCAAGCGAGAGTTTCCTGACGAGAAGCGACCGCAGCTTCAGGCCTGGGCGGTCAACCAGCGGCGCGAGCATTTTCGCGACCCCAAGGTGCGCGAAGCCATCGCGCTGTGCTTCGACTTCACGTGGACCCGGAAGAACCTCTTTTATGGCATGTACGAGCAGTCGCAGTCGCTTTTCGAAATGTCGGACTTTCGCGCCAGTGGCAAACCCTCGCCGCAGGAGCTTGCCATTATGGAGCCCCTGCGTGATCGCCTGCCGGAGGGAATTTTTGGCGAGGCGGTGATCCAGGCGACGTCCGATGGTTCCGGGCGAGACCGCAAGAACCTGCGTCGCGCCGTGGAGCTGCTGCAGGCGGCGGGATTCAAGCGCGACAATAACCGTTTCGTCGACAGTGCCGGTAAGTCGCTCGACCTTGAAATGCTGATCCAGGCGGAGGTCTTTACCCGCGCGTACTCGCCCTTCATCAATAATCTCCAGGCGATTGGCGTCAATGCATCCTTGCGCCTCGTTGACCCAGCACAATACCAGCTTCGGGTCCAGGATTTCGATTTCGATATCATAGGGGTGGCGGTGATGCTGAGCGCAACGCCAACGCGGGAATCGCTCGAGGCGATGTTCGGCTCGCGCTCCGCCTCGGCGCCGGGTTCCTACAATCTTCCCGGTATTGCCGATCCCGTCATCGACGCGCTGATCCAAAAAGTCAGCGAAGCGCATTCCCGCGACGATTTGGTTACAGTCATGCGTGTTCTTGATCGACTCTTGCGTATAAGACGCGACTGGATTCCAAATTGGTATTCAGCGAATCACCTCGTCGCCTATTGGGACATATTCGGCTTCAAGGAGCCCAAGCCCGATTACGGCTTCCCGGTTGAGACGCTGTGGTGGTTCGACGAAGCAAAGGCAAAGGCTATTGGCAAGGGTTAATTCAAGCTGCATGCGGGGACATAATGCCCCTCCCGGCTGCTTCGCAGCCACCCTCTCCACAAGGGCGAGGGAAAGCAACGTGTCCTTCATCGCCGGTCACCATAGTTCAATCACAGTCGCTATTGCGGTTTCCAACCTTTCCCTTGTGGGGAGGGTGGCTGCGAAGCGGCCGGGAGGGGTTCCCTTCTAATGGCTGCCTATATCCTTCGCCGACTCCTATTGATGGTCCCCACCCTCTTCGGCGTCCTGCTTGTCTGCTTCGTGATCGTGCAATTCGTGCCCGGCGGCCCCGTCCAGCGCATTATCGGCCAACTCACACGCCAGGGCGGCAATGCCATGGACCGTATTGGTGGTGGTGGCACGGATTTCGGTCAATCCCAGGAACAACTGGGGCTCGGCGAGGGAAATTCGAAGTACCGAGGCGCGCAAGGGCTCGACCCGGCATTCATTGCCAGCCTTGAGAAACAGTTCGGCCTCGACAAGCCGCCGCTGGAGCGGTTCGGACTGTTAGTGTGGAACTATGTGCGCTTCGACTTCGGCAAGAGCTATTTTCGCGATATCAGCGTGGTCAACCTGATCAAGGAGAAACTGCCCGTTTCGATATCGCTCGGCCTGTGGATGACGCTCCTATCCTATATGATCTCAATTCCGCTGGGGATCCGGAAGGCCATCAAGGACGGCTCTACATTCGACATATGGACAAGCGGTGTCATCATCGTTGGCTACGCGATACCGGGTTTTTTGTTCGGCATCATGCTCATCGTCTTCTTTGCCGGCGGGTCATTCTTCGACTGGTTTCCGCTGCGCGGCCTCACCTCTAACAATTTCGCGCAGCTTTCGCTCGGTGGCAAAATCCTCGACTATGCATGGCACCTTGTGCTGCCGCTCGCTGCCATGCTGCTGTCGGCATTTGCAACAACGACACTGCTGACCAAGAACTCGTTCCTCGATGAAATCCGCAAGCAATATGTGACGACCGCACGCGCCAAGGGATTGAGCGAGCGGCGGATCCTATATGGCCATGTTTTCCGCAACGCGATGCTCATTGTCATATCCGGGTTCCCGAGCGCCTTCATCTCGATCTTCTTCACGGGTCAGTTGCTCATCGAAGCTATCTTCTCGCTCGATGGCCTCGGCCTCCTCGGCTACGAATCGATCATCAACCGCGACTATCCGGTTGTGATCGCGACGGTCTATATCTTCGCCCTTGTCGGCGTGGTCGTGAGCCTGCTCTCCGATCTTCTCTACACATGGATCGATCCGCGCATCGATTTCGAGCGGAGGGATGTCTGATGACCGATGTTGTCGGCACCACGCCCGCATTACCCGTCAAACGCCCACGCCTCTCGCCGCTCAATGCGCGTCGCTGGCAGAACTTCAAGTCGAACCGGCGCGGCTGGTGGGCTTTATGGATCTTCCTGTTCCTGTTCGTCGCTTCGCTCTTTGCCGAGTTCATCGCCAACGACAAGCCGATCATGGTATCCTACAAGGGCGAGATCCTATTTCCGGTCCTTGTCGATTATCCGGAAGAGAAATTCGGTGGCTTCTACGCAGTGACCGACTACCGCGATCCCGTCATACAGGACGAGATCAACGCCAATGGCTGGGCGATCTGGCCGCCGGTCCGCTACTCCTACCGGACTGTCAACAACGAGCTACCCGATACGGCGCCTTCGAAGCCGTTCTGGCTTTTTACGCCGGAGGAACGTTGCGCGCGCTATCCGCAAGGCGTCAGCGATCCGAATTGCATCTTCGGTAACATGAACATTCTCGGCACCGACGATCAGGCGCGGGACGTCTTTGCGCGGGCACTCTACGGATTTCGCATCTCGGTGCTTTTCGGCCTGATCCTGACTGCCGCCTCCGCGGTAATCGGCGTCACAGCCGGCGCATTGCAGGGTTATTTCGGTGGCTGGCTCGACCTCATCGCGCAGCGTTTCATCGAAATCTGGTCCTCCGTCCCCACGCTCTATCTCCTTCTGATCATGGCGTCGATCCTGCCGCCGGGCTTCTGGATCCTGCTTTGCATCATGCTGCTGTTCTCGTGGGTAAGCTTCGTCGGCATTGTCCGCGCCGAGTTTCTGCGCGCTCGCAACTTCGAATACGTCAACGCGGCCCGTGCGCTCGGCGTGCGCAACCGGACCATCATGTTCCGGCACCTTCTGCCGAACGCCATGGTGACGACGCTGACCTTCCTACCCTTCATTCTCAATGGATCGATCACGACATTGACCTCTCTCGACTTCCTTGGCTTTGGCCTGCCGCCCGGATCCCCCTCGCTCGGAGAACTTCTGGCGCAGGGCAAGAATAATCTGCAGGCGCCGTGGCTCGGGCTGACGGGGTTCATCGTGATATCGCTGATGCTGTCGCTGCTGATCTTCGTGGGCGAGGCAACGCGAGATGCCTTCGATCCCCGCAAGGCATTCAAATGAGCGCACCGCTTCTTTCCGTCCGCGATCTCTCCGTTGCCTTCTCGCAAGGTGGCAAAGACACGCTCGCCGTCGATCATATCTCTTTCGAAATCGATCAGGGCGAAACCGTCGCGCTTGTCGGCGAGTCCGGCTCGGGGAAGTCGGTCACCGCCCTGTCGATCCTGAAATTGCTGCCCTATCCGCCGGCATCGCATCCGTCCGGGCAGATCATTTTCGACGGCAAGGACCTTCTTTCCAGCAGCGAGAACGAATTGCGCCGCGTGCGCGGCAACGACATCACGATGATCTTCCAGGAGCCGATGACTTCGCTCAATCCGCTCCATACGATCGAGGACCAGATCAGCGAAATCCTCAAGCTGCATCAGGGCATGGCCGAAAAGGCGGCGCGCCAGCGCACCCTTTCTCTGCTAGAGGAAGTGGGCATTCGCGATCCCGAAAAGCGCTTGAACGCCTATCCGCATCAACTGTCGGGCGGTCAGCGCCAGCGCGTCATGATTGCCATGGCGCTCGCCAACAAGCCCAAGCTCCTGATCGCCGACGAACCGACGACGGCCCTCGACGTCACCGTGCAGGCGCAGATCCTGAAGCTGCTGGCTGAGCTCAAGGCAGCGCAGAGCATGTCGATGCTGTTCATCACCCATGACCTTGGAATCGTGCGCAAGATAGCCGACCGCGTGTGTGTCATGACGGGCGGCAAGATCGTCGAAACCGGGCCGACCAGCGAGATATTCAGGAACCCGCAGCATCCTTACACGCGCCACCTTCTCGCTGCGGAGCCCAAGGGCAATCCGCCGGCGGCCAACGCTGCGGCGGCGCCCGTCATGCGCGGCGAACAGGTAAAAGTATGGTTTCCGATCAAGCAGGGATTCCTGCGCAAGACCGTGGACTACGTAAAAGCTGTCGACGGTATCGACGTGACGATTCGCGCCGGCCAGACCCTTGGCGTCGTCGGCGAATCCGGTTCCGGGAAGACGACGCTGGGCCTCGCCCTGTCGCGGATGATTTCTTCGGAAGGCATCATCCGCTTTGGCGAGACGGACATTAACCAATATTCGTTTCGAGAAATGCGACCGCTGCGCCGTGAGTTGCAGATCGTCTTCCAGGATCCCTATGGGTCGTTGTCGCCGCGCATGTCGGTGGCCGACATCATCGCGGAGGGCCTTGAAGTGCACGAGCCAAAGCTCACCGCCGACCAGCGCGACGCCCGGGTCGTGGCCGCCTTGAAAGAAGTGAACCTCGACCCCGAGAACCGATTCCGCTATCCCCACGAGTTTTCGGGTGGCCAGCGGCAGCGTATCGCCATTGCGCGCGCCATGGTCCTCAATCCGCGCTTCGTGATGCTCGACGAGCCGACATCCGCGCTCGACATGAGCGTACAGGCGCAGGTGGTCGACCTTTTGCGCTCATTGCAGCAGAAGCACAATCTGGCCTATCTTTTCATAAGCCATGATCTCAAGGTGGTGAAGGCGCTTGCCAACGAGGTTTTGGTGATGCGCAATGGCAAGGCTGTTGAATACGGGCCGTCGGAGGAGATTTTTGCGCGGCCAAGGACCGAATATACGAAAGCCCTGATGGCGGCGGCCTTCAGGATAGAAACTGCCGAACAGGGAGCGGTTAGTGAATGACTGGCAATGCAAGCGATACGATTCTTCTGGCCGTAACCGGATGGGACCCCGGCGTGTGGCTATCCGAATTTGCCAAGGCGGCGCCGAAACGCAAACTCGTTCTCGACTCCACGACGGACAAGGATAAGATCCGCTATGCGCTCGTATGGAAGCAGCGGCAGGGATCACTTGCCGGTTTGCCGAACCTCGAGGTCATTTTCTCGCTTGGCGCGGGCGTCGACCATATCTTCCATGATCAACAGATACCGGACGTACCGATTGTGCGTATCGTCTCGCCCGATTTGACCATGCGCATGAACGAATATGTGGTCTGGCAAGTGCTGGACCATCACCGACTCGGGCTGCGCTATCGCCAGCAGCAGGGCCAACGCATCTGGCACGAGGACCGGCGCCAGCCCGCGGCGCACGAGGTGAATGTCGGCATTCTGGGTCTTGGTGTGCTTGGCCGCGATGCCGCGGAAAAGCTGCGCATGCTCGGCTTCCGCGTTAGCGGCTGGAGCCGGCGCCTGCAGACCATGGAAGGCATTACCACCTATTACGGTAAGGATGGCCTGAAGGATTTCCTCAAGGATGTCGACATCGTCGTCTGCCTGTTGCCGCTGACGCCGGATACGAAGGGCATCCTCTCCATGACCATGTTCGCGCAGATGAAACAGCACGGGCCGCTCGGTGCGCCAACGCTGATCAATGCAGGGCGTGGCGGACTGCAGAACGAGCCGGATATCCTGGCGGCGCTCGACCGCGGACTGCTTTCGGCAGTGACGCTTGATGTGTTCAACCGCGAGCCCTTGCCAAAGGACAGCCCGCTCTGGACGCACCCTCAGGTGACGATCACCCCTCACGCTGCCGCAAGCTCGAGCCCGCAGGCGCTCGTGCCGGAGATTGTCGCTCAAATCGAGTCTTTCGAACGTGGCGAGCCTCTGAAAAACATCGTCGATCGCGCCGCGCAGTACTAGTCGTAAAAGTCCGGGCTTGACCGCTAAAGCCAATCTACTACGGTGCAACCGTTAAGTGTTCTCAGGGCGGGGTGAAATTCCCCACCGGCGGTAATAATCCGGCGTCGTCAAAGCGCCCGATGCGAGCCCGCGAGCGCCTTCCGGTTAGCCGGAAGGGTCAGCAGATTTCGGTGTAATTCCGAAGCCGACGGTATAGTCCGGATGAAAGAGAACAACTGAAAGGGAAGGTTGCCATAAGGTCGGCCTTCTGCCGTTTTTGGTTGTGCCCTGATTCACGTCCACTCGAAGGAGAAAGACATGGATCAGTTCCAGAATAGTAATCCCCAATTTCCCGCTCCCCGCATCGCCTTCATACAAGCGCGCTGGCATGCGAACATTGTCGATCAATGCCGTGTCGGCTTCGAACAGGAGTTGCGGCGGCAAGGCGTGAAACCGGCTCGCTTCGACGTGTTCGATGCGCCGGGTTCGTTCGATATTCCACTCCTCGCCAAGAAGCTCGCCGAAACCGGCCGTTACGATGCTATTATCTGCGCCGGGCTCGTCGTCGATGGCGGCATCTATCGGCACGATTTCGTCGCCGGATCAGTCGTCGCTGCTCTGCTCACCGCCCAGACGGAAACGGGCGTGCCGATGCTATCGGCGGTCCTGACGCCGCATCAGTTCCAGGAGACCGAACAGCATATCGATTTTTTCGCCCGGCATTTTCTCGTGAAGGGTGAGGAGGCAGCGCGCGCCTGCCTGCATGTCATCGGCACATTACGTCAGGTTGCCGAACTCTCCGCGGCCTGATTCTGTTCAGGCGCAAGGTGCCCGCGGCGCAGGCGGCGGGCACCTTATCCCAGGCGCCGCACCGCGGTCGGCTTGCCATAGAGATAGGCGATGCGCTCGATCGCGTCACGCAAGGGTTCAAGCGTCACGCTCATCGTATGACCGCTGGCATGGAGAAGCGTCGAATGGCTCGCCATAATGGCGGCGTGACCTTTCCAGAAGACGAAATCCCCGCGCTTGAGATTGTGATAATCCGCGTCCGCCTCGATCGGTTCGCCAATCGAAGCGGCTTGCATGTCGGAGTCGCGCAACACACCCTGCCCGGTCATGAGCAAGGCGAGTTGAACGAGCCCAGAGCAATCAATGCCGAATCCCGAGACGCCGCCCCAGAGATAGGGCGTATGCATCAGGGTTTCCGCGACGGCCACATGATCCTCCGCCACCTCATCGATCGGCACAAGATGTTTGGCGATGATCGCTTCGCCGCTCGGCATCATGGCGTAGAGCGTGCCGCGCCTTTCCTCGCCACCGGTAATGGTGACGAGGGACCCCATCGACAGAGCTTTCGTACGGGGGAATTTCAGATCGGATCCGGGGTAGACGAACGTTCGTGGAGCGATGACGATATGGGTCGGATCGGCGGCACGGCGGTCGAGTCCCGTATCCACCACATAGCCAACGTAGCCGTCGCGCTCGTTCTGTACCCAGCACCAACCATTGTCATCCTCGAAGACGAGCACGTCGTCACCAAACAGGAATTGCGTTGTGATCGCAGCGTCCCCACGCGGCTCGGATCGAACGTCAATGACGGGGTCTGCAACGCGCATGGGCCTGCCGGTGACGAAGCGGTGCGCCTCGACAAGTCCACGCATGTTGTCATCGGCAAGATCAGGCCGGTACGCGTTCAGTCGCTTGTCGAGCAGTGCATCTTGGGTAGTAGTCAAAGCGGTAATCCTCTTGCCTTGGCAATGACGAGATCGCCAAGCTTCTCAACATAGAGCGCACCCTTTACCGTTCTCTTGACGAGGACGTTGCGCCTGTCCTTTTCGTCGCGATGCCGATCGACCAGACCATAGCCTCCCATCGTATCGAGAGCTCGGGTGATGACCGGCTTCGTTACACCAAGCTTGGCCGCCATGCCACGTATCGTGTGCGGCGGAGGCTCGAGATAGACCGTCAACAGTACGGCCATTTGCCGGATGGTGAGGTCGTGCGCATCATCGCGCACCTCGGAGATCGCGATTTCCTTCCACAAGGTCAACGCCTGAATGGGCTTCAGTTCGATGAACATCGACGGTATCCGCGATCATTTCGGTTCCGTTCCATTCTAGTGCCTTGTTTGGGCCGCGCAAGCTGTTCATTGCGTGGGGTAGCGTTGCTTCAGAAGATGGTAAAGGCCGCGTATCGCCTGCGCCTCCCCGCCGACTGGAGCATGTGGCTTCTCGACCGGATTCCAGCCAAAAATATCGAAATGCGCCCAGATCTTGGCTTTGCTGACGAATTTCTGCAGGAAGAGCGCGGCGGTGATCGATCCGGCAAAGCCATCGGTGGTCACGTTGTTGGTATCGGCCACGCGCGATGACAATTTGGTCTCATAGGGCTGCCAGAGCGGCATACGCCAGACCGGATCGGCGACGGTCTCCGCAGCCCGTGCAACCTCGGCCGCGAATGCGTCGTCATTGGTGTAGAACGGCGTAAGGTCAGGACCAAGCGCGACGCGCGCCGCGCCCGTCAGCGTCGCCATGTCGATCAGGATCTCCGGCTCCTCGTCATCAGCGAGCGCAAGGGCATCGGCAAGAACGAGACGTCCTTCCGCATCGGTATTACCGATCTCAACCGTCAATCCCTTGCGGCTTGCAAGGATATCGCTTGGACGGAACGCATTGGCCGAGATCGAGTTCTCGACCGCCGGTATGAGGACCCGCAACCGCACCGGGAGCTTGGCATCCATGATGAGGCTTGCAAGGGCCAATACGTTCGCAGCTCCACCCATATCCTTCTTCATCAGCAGCATGCTGCTCGACGGCTTGATATCGAGCCCGCCGGTATCGAAGCAGACCCCCTTGCCCACGAGTGTCACTCGCGGCGCATCCTTCTTGCCCCACTCAAGGTCGATCAGACGCGGCTCCTCGCTTCCCGCCCGGCCGACGGCGTGGATCATCGGGAAGTTCTGCTTCAGAAGGGCATCACCCTTAACCACATTGACCGATGCCTTGTAAGCTTCGCCAACGTTGCGGACCGCCTGTTCAAGCGCGTCCGGTCCCATATCGTTGGTGGGCGTATTGATAAGGTCCCGCGCCAGCGTCACGGCTTTTGCAAGCCGCCTAACGTCCGTCTTGTCCGCGCCTGCGGGCAAGGCAAGCTTCACATCCAACTCGTCCTTCTTGCCATACCTGGTAAATTTGTAACCGCCGAGAAGGAAGCCAAGTGCTGCGAGATCGGGCTCGCCTACCACGTTGGCGAAATGCCAGCTGCCCTTCGGAAGCCCTGTCGCGAGTTTACCGGCAATGAGGGGTGTCTCGTCCTTTCCGGTGCCGAACAAAGCGCCCGCAACCTCACCCTTCTCATCGGGGACGATGAGAAGGCGTGCAGATTGGCCATCAAAGCCGTTTGCCCTGGCCCAGCTCAGCGCACGGTCGTCGAGCCCGGCCTCGTCCAACCCGCCGTTTCGCACCAGCCAGACGGGCCTGCTGCCATCCGGCATTTTGCCTTTGATTTCAATCGGCATCGGGGAGGTTCTCCTTGGTCGTTCTTGTTCTGCACCGCACGTCGTTAACGGTCCGTTAGGGTTAACAGAATATTTCTAATCCTGGGATTGGGTTACACAGCTGATTTGTGTGGGTACGGGGCAAACTATGGTAAGCGCAGGCATTATTCAACGTAATCGCCGCATCGTTTTTTCTGTGGCGATGGCGGGGCTCGTGGCAGGCATATCCGGCTGCACGACGACAGACAAGACTACCACGGGTTCTATCGCTCCCGCCGTCGTGAGTGCAGCGACAACACCCGCCGCCAACGATTTCGACCAGATGAACGAGCAGCAATTGATGCAGGCATCGACCAGCCTCGGTTCGCGCTATCAGGCCAATCCAAAGGACAAGACGGCGGCAATGAAATTTGCGACCGTCCTCAGGATGACCAATCGCAGCGATCAGGCCCTTGCCGTCATGCGTAGCCTTGCAATCGCCTATCCACAAGATCGGGAGGTTCTCGCCGCCTACGGCAAGGCTCTGGCGAGCAGCGGCGAGTTCGAAGCGGCTCTCGATGCGCTGCGGCGTGCTCAGACGCCCGAATATCCGGACTGGAAGCTGCTATCGGCACAGGGCGCCATTCTTGACCAGCTGGGAAAGGCCGACGAGGCACGTGACCTTTACAGGCAGGCCCTCCAGATCAACTCCAACGAAGCGTCGATCCTTTCCAACCTCGGCATGTCCTATGTGCTCTCGGGCGATCTCGCCAGCGCCGAAAACTACATGCGTCAGGCAGTCAAGGCACCCGGCTCCGATAGCCGCGTCCGCCAGAACCTGGCATTGGTCGTCGGGCTTCAGGGCCGTTTCGACGAAGCCGAAACCATCGCCAAGCAAGAGTTGTCGCCGCAACAGGCGCAGGCCAATGTCAAATATCTACGCTCGATGCTGGCACAGCAGAACTCATGGTCCATGTTGAAAGACAAGGACAAGGCAAAGCCCAAGAGCTGAGCGCCGTCGGTCCGACAAAACAAAAAGCCGCCAAACAGGGCGGCTTTTTCGTTGGCTGCGTTTGGCCTATTTCGGTGTCGCGTCACCGAAGATGCCGCCCTGCGCAGCAATCTGAATAAAGGCGGGGCCGAGAATGACGGCGAATAGGACCGGCAGAAGAAACACGATCATCGGCACGGTCAGCTTGGGCGGAAGTGCGGCTGCCTTCTTTTCCGCTTCCATCAGGCGCGCTTCGCGGCTTTCGTCGGATAGGACGCGAAGAGCGCCGCCGATGGACGTGCCGTAGCGCTCCGATTGCGTCAGCGCCTGCACGACTGACTTTACCGGTTCGAGACCTGTACGGTTCGCAAGGTTCTCATAGGCTTGCCGGCGTTCCGGGAGGAATGACAATTCGGCATTCGTCAGTACCAGTTCCTCGGCAAGTTCCGCAGACTGGGCGCCGATTTCCTCGGAAACCTTCTTGAATGCCGCCTCGATAGACATGCCGGATTCCACGCAGATCAGCATCAGGTCGAGCGCATCCGGCCAGGCAATCTTGATTGACTGCTGACGCTTCGAGCCGCAGTTTCTCACATAAACGTTGGGCAGGTAGAACCCCACATAGGCGCCGGCAAAGCAGGCGGCCATCCGGATCATGGTTGGCTTGTCGGCAAGGCCGCCCATGCCAAAGATCCAGAATGCCGTCATTCCGAGTGTCACGAATGGCAGGCCAAAGCGGGCCGCAAGAAAGATATTCAGGGCGTTCTGGCCACGAAAGCCGGCGATCCGCAGCGAGTTGACCGTGTTGTCGTCCGCAAGGGCGCGCTGGAGATCAAGCCGCTCGACGAGTTGCCTAACGCCCTGCCGCTCCGTCATGCGCAATGAACCAGATCCATTCTTGCGCCGCGCTTCGGCATCCGCCGCAAGCCGGGCGCGCTCACGCGACCTGATCTGGTCGCGCTCCAGCGCAACGGATTTCATTCGCGTTTTCAGGTCGGAACCCGAAAACATGGGCATCAAAAAGGTCATGAGTGTCGCAAAGATTGAGACGCCGACAAGCACCGCAAAGATGAATGTGGGATTGTGCATGGCTTTGGCAATGGTGGTGATCATATTGGAGCCTTGACCTTCCCGCTCAGAACTTGAAGTTGATCATTTTTTTCATGACGATGATGCCGAGTGACATCCAGACAGCCGCGCAGCCCATGATGACGTGACCTGTGTCGGTCGTGAACAGGACCATGATGTAGCCCGGACTCGACAGATAGACGAGCAGGGCGACCGCGAATGGCAGCGAGCCGATAATGTAGGCGGAGGCCTTGGCTTCCATGGACAACGCCTGGACCTTGGCCGCCATTTTCTTGCGGTCGCGCAGCACGCGCGAGAGATTGCCGAGTGCCTCGGAAAGATTGCCACCGGCCTGCGACTGGATCTGGATGACGATGCCGAAGAAACTTGCTTCGGGGCAAGGCATATATTCCGACATACGCATCGACGACTCCGGGATGCTGATGCCGACCTGCTGCCCATCGACCATGCGACGGAATTCGGCACGAACCGGTTCCTGCGCTTCCTGGGCGATGAGCCTGATTCCGTCATTGAGCGGCAGGCCGGAACGGAGGGCACGCACAATGACATCGATGGAATTCGGAAATTCCTTGAGAAACGCCTTTACGCGGCGTCCGCGACGATAATAGACAAACCAGCGCGGCAGTCCGAAGACGCCGGCCAGCAACAATCCTGGTGCCAGATAGAGCGGAGAGCCGAGGAAGAGCCCCAGCAGCGCGACGATGATTCCGACCACGGCAGAGTAAATATAGAAGCGCTGCACCGTAACCTTCATTCCGGCCTGAACGAGCAGCATCTTCAAGGGTGGTGACTTGATGTTCTTGTCGCGCAGTTTCTGACGCTGTTCGATATCCTTCAACGTGTCCTGAACCGACCTGCGACGCTTCTGCGCCTCCGCGAGTTTGTCGCGAACTACATGCTTGCCCATGCTTTCGCTGGCCGACAGCTTCACGGATTTCAGGCGCTCGTCCGACCGCTTTTGCGAAGCAATCGAATCAAAAAAGAAGACATAGGCAAGAGCAGCGAAAGTCAGCGCCACCAGGGCGACGAAGACGATCTGCGGAAGGCTAAGCCCGAACATCGTTGATCTCCCCCCGCTTCATCATCCCTGCATGATTTCCATGGAATCCAGTGCCTGGGCGAGGCGGCGATCTTCGATGAAATAGCGGGCACGCTCCCAGAAGTGCGGCCGGGCGATGCCGGTCGAAACATGTTTACCAATGAGCCGGCCATTCGCATCCTCGCCGGTGATCTGGTAGACGACGAGGTCCTGCGTGATGATCACATCACCTTCCATGCCGATCACTTCGGTAACGTGCGTAATACGCCTCGATCCGTCACGCAGTCGGGCAGCCTGGATGATGACATCAACCGAGCCGACGATGATTTCGCGGACGGTTCTTTGCGGCAGTGAAAAGCCGCCCATAGCGATCATGGATTCGATACGGCTGAGGCATTCGCGCGGACTGTTGGAGTGGATCGTGCCCATCGAACCGTCGTGGCCCGTGTTCATTGCGGAGAGCAGGTCGAAGACCTCCGGCCCGCGCACCTCGCCGACGATGATCCGCTCGGGGCGCATACGCAGACAGTTCTTGACCAGATCGCGCATCGTGACTTCGCCCTCGCCTTCAAGATTGGGCGGCCGCGTTTCGAGACGGACCACGTGCGGCTGTTGCAATTGTAGTTCAGCCGAGTCCTCGCAGGTGATGACGCGTTCATCCTTGTCGATGTAGTTGGTAAGGCAGTTAAGCAGAGTGGTCTTGCCTGAACCCGTACCTCCCGAGATGACAAGGTTGCAGCGGACACGGCCAATAATCTGCAGGAGTTCCGCGCCCGCCGGCGAAATCGCACCGAAACGGACGAGCTGATCGAGCGTCAGCTTGTCCTTTTTGAATTTCCGGATGGTCAGGACTGGCCCGTCGATCGCGAGCGGCGGTGCAATGACGTTGACACGCGAACCATCAGGCAGGCGCGCGTCGCATATGGGGCTTGATTCATCGACGCGGCGCCCGACCTGGCTGACGATGCGCTGGCATATGTTAAGGAGTTGCTGGTTGTCACGGAACCGTACGCCCGATTCCTGCACCTTGCCCTGAACTTCGATATAGGTCTTGCGCGCACCATTGACCATGATATCTGCGATGTCGTCGCGCGCCAGCAATGGCTCCAGCGGGCCGTAGCCGAGAACATCGTTGCAAATGTCGTCGAGCAGTTCCTCCTGCTCCGAAATCGACATGGCAAAATTCTTGATCGCGATGATGTCATTGACGATATCGCGAATTTCCTCACGCGCGACCTCGGGGTCGAGTTTCGACAGTTGCGCAAGATCGATCGTATCGATCAGCGCCGTGAAGACCTGGGATTTGGTGTCGTAATAGGCTTCGTTCTTCTCACGCAGCACCATGACCGGCTTTGCCGCTTCCGCTGGCTGGCGCTTCGCCTCCAATATATCGCGCGGCAAACGGGATGACTCAGCCGCCGCGTTACCGAGCGGGAGTGCCGCTTCCATCGCCAGGCCGCGAAATTCCTGGACCTGTTGGTTTCCCCCGGCGTTGCCACGCTTACCGAACATGATGCCCCTTCGATCTCGCTATTTCTTGCGCTTGAGCTTCGAGAAGACGGCTTTTAGCCCCGGCTTCTTCTTCGTCTTCAGCGTTATGCGGCCTGTCAAAATATGGGCCATTTCGTTGATGGTCTGAACAATTGGATTGGCTGCGTCGGTCTCGGCCAGCATCCGCCCATTGTTGGCGGCACTGCCGAAGAGCGCCGGGTCGAAGGGAATCGTCGCCATCGGCGGGATGCCAAGCGGGCCGCAGAATTCCACCGGCGCGATTTCGGGCCGTTTCGGCACGCCCACCTGATTGAGAATGAGCCGGGGTGGTGCATCGTTCGGCCGAAGCTGCTTGAGCGTGTCGAGCAGGTTCTTCGTGTTGCGGAGATTTGCCAATTCCGGCGAGGCAACAATCACAACCTCGTCTGCGCGGGTCAGCGTTGTGCGTGTCCATCCATTCCAGGAGTGGGGTACATCGAGAATGACATGCGGGACCGAGCGCTGCACCACGTCGATCAGATGGGCAAAAGAGTCATCGCGGAAGTCGAAGACCCGATCCAGCGTCGACGGGGCTGCTAGGAGCGAAAGATTTTCAGCGCATTGTGCGAGCAACCGGTCGAGGTAGACGTCGTCGATCCGCTCTGGCGAAAACACGGCTTCGGCGATGCCTTGCGCGGGGTCCTGGTCAAAATTGATGTTCGCGGTCCCGTAAGGCAGGTCCATGTCGGCGATGACGACCTCGCTCTTGAACAGCGAGGAGATCGACCATGCAACATTGTGGGCGAGCGTCGAGGCGCCAACGCCTCCCTTTGCGCCAATGAAGGCAACGGCGTTGCCGAGCGGCTTTGCTTCCGGATCCACGAAAAGGGCGCCGATCACCCCGATGATATCGGCAAGTTCGATGGGCGCGATCATGTATTCGGAAATACCGTTGCGAATGAGTTCGCGGTAGAGCCAGACATCATTGAAGTGCCCGATGATGACGACCTTCGTGCTGGGGTCGCACACTTCCGAAAGGGTGGAGAGACTTTGCAGCATGTCGCGAGGCGCTGCCGACGTCTCGAGCAGGATCAGATTGGGTGTCGGAACGGTCTGGAACATTTCGACGGCGGTCTCGACACCTCCCATATGGATTTGGGCATGCGTCTTTGCCATCCTCCGGTCCTCGTTGGCGCGGGCAATCTGCTTTGCGACCGCGTCCGTCTCGCAGAATGCCTGGATTGATATGCGAGGAACCGGCCGGAAGGCGTGCAGGTCGGTCGACCGCCCTGCGCCATCCCCGATGTCATCTTCTGTTTCAAAGGCCAGTAAACTCATCTTAGCATTCCGCGTTTCAAGGAGTTGGTCACCACGAATAGTCGACTTCCTGCGCACCGAGCGTGTGCGGATTGTCAGAAGGAACACCTCGGTAGTCTTCGATGACAATGTTGCGCCGCTCCGCATCGATCGGCGAGGAAGCCCGCGGTCCAAGAAGATCGGCCGGATTTGCGATCTGGGCTGCCAGATTATTCTGGTTCGCACAGCCGAAATTCGCGTAATGGCGGTTATCCGCCGTTTCGAGCAGATCCTTCGGCCACTGCCCACATGGATGGGTCGACGCCGTCATTGCCGTATAGGAGAGCCTTATCGGGGCTGAGTCCGATGGGCTGGCGCCGTAGCGCTCGCTGGAGATATTGAACGGCTTCACTCCGCCCTTGCGCAGCACGGCCGTGATATCATCGCGCAACCGCGCGGCAGCCCGTTCATTCGGTGAGCCGGCGGGCAGCAATATGTGGATCATGCCCGATCCGTTGGCGCGATAATTTGCGACAACGTGCTCAACGATGCTGCGCTGCGTGATTGAGAGCTTGGTGTCCGCGTGACCGACAGGAATGTCCGAGACCTGTTCTTTTTCTGAGATGACGATCGGATGATTGGTCCGATAATCGTCTGGAATGCTGCCTGTCATTTGGCGCTGCGCGCAACCGGCGAGGAGCGATATAGCCAGCAATGCAAGGACCGGCTTCATACGACGAATGTGATTTGTGTCTGGCATGACCGCGTCCCTGCTTACTTGTAAATGTAACCGACAGTGCCTTCGTAGCGACCCTCCGGCAGGCTGGCCTCCTTCGTGCCATAGACACGATTGACCTTGCCGAGGAAGATGCCGGCGGCGTCGCTGGCTGGATTGAGATTGTCATCGGGTCTGGCAAGCGCCGTGCGGGCGACCGGACGCACGAGATAGGGCGTTATTATGATGACCAGTTCGCTCTCATTGCGCACAAATTCGCGACTGCGGAACAGAGTCCCGAGCACCGGTATCTTGGAGATTCCGGGCAGGCCGGAGATGGCCGAGCGGTTCTCGTCGCGCATCAATCCAGCGATCATCATCGAACCACCAGAGGGTAATTCTACCGTCGTATCGGCGAGGCGCTTGCGCAGTGAAATCAAATTTGTAGAAAGGTTTTGCGCCTGGTTCTTGTTCGTGGTGCCGTTGAAGGTCGGATTGACCCCCGCGCCGAGCGTAACTGAACCTTCAAGAGTTGGTTCGGAAACGGACGTCCTCACCTTCAAGCTGATGCGGCCCGGCGAAAGCACCACAGGTACAAATTCAAGGCCGATGCCGTATTCTATCTTGGTGACCTGGTATTGCGTTCCCTGCGCATTCTGCGTCTGCGCGGTAATCATGTTGAATTCACCACCGACCTTGAACTGGGCCTGTTCGCCGGAAACGGCAGTCAGCGATGGTTCCGCAAGGGTTTTCATCACCCCGGCAAGTTCCATCGCATTCAGATAGGAATCGATCGTTGCGCTGCCGATCGAAATCGGAGCAGTAATGCCCGACGTTGTCAGGCTCTTGCCTGCCAGTGACGCGATATTTGTCGAACTGAAGAAGATGCCGTCCGACTTCGTCTTGCCGACAAGGTTGACGCCGAGCTGCTTCATAACCGTGCGGCTGACCTCGGCCACCGTCACTTTCAGCGTCACCTGATCGTCTCCTGCGATCTGGATCAAATTGACGATCTTGCTTCTCTGACGCGCCTCGTCCGGATCGCTGATGGCAACGTCCGATCCGCCGCCGCCATTCGTGCCGCCTTGGCCGGATGCCGTCAGCGCGTATTGCCCCGTTGTCGCCTCACCGCCTGAAACGAGGAGGTTGGCGAGATCACTTGCGCGCTTGGCGTCGAGGGGCGTTTGTACTGTTCCGGTGAGGATGACGTTATCATTCATCAGCTCGACCTTGATGTCGGAATCAGGAATATATTTCCTCAAACTCTCCTCAAGACCGGCCACGTCGCGTTCGATCACGAGATCAAAGCTGGCAAGTTGCTCTCCGTTCGGTCCGAAGACGAAAACATTTGTCTGCCCCACCTGCTTGCCGAAAAGATAGATGCGTCGGGCGGTGCGGGTGACGGCGTCGGCAACGGTCGGATTGGCGACCAGGATATCGTAGGCATCGGACGGCAGATCGACGACCAGCGACTTGCTCAATCCAAGGTTGATGCGCTTGCCTGTGCTCTGGCTCTGGTTCAGCTTTATGACGCTCTCCTCGGCAACAGCCCTGTCAGGTACTGGCAGAATGGCAAGGCTGCAGCCGAGAAGGAACGTCGCCACCTTCTGCGTCGGCGATATTGGGGATGCGCATTTGAGCTGCATGATGTTGGTTTCGTGCCCCATTGCTTTATTTCCGGCCCATGATTTCGACCATGGTCCCGGACTTGATCAGTTTCACATTGCCGTTGCGGCCCGGCGAATTGACGAGGTATTGCGCGCCGGGTCCGGCTTGTTCCTGCGCGTCCTGAACCGAGCGCAGGACGAGGGACAGCCGAGCTGCCATCTGCTGGGCGACGGCAATGACTTCCGCTTGTTCCGGCGTTAGTTCGAGCGTTGCCGTGGAACCGATCTTGGTCTTCTCACCATTTTCATCTTCCTGGATGGTCTGATCGACCGCCAGTACCCGAATATTGCGCAGAACGGTCTCGGTGATGAATTGCTTGGGTTGGTTCTGAACCTCGATCTCGTGGACCATGATGACATCGACATAATCGTCCGGAAGAATGAAGCCGCCTGCGGACGTATCGGCCGCAATCTGCGTCGCGACGGCCCGCATGCCGGCAGGAAGCTGTGCCGACATAAAGCTTTGGCCCTTGCCGATCAGCTTTGCTTCGCGAATGGGTTCGCCCGTGAATATGCGCAAGCGAACGGTCGAACCTTTAAGTTCTTCCGTGGCGTTCGGCCGGTCAGATCGTTTGATGTAGCCATCCGCCAGGGCGTCAACGGGCCAGGATTGCCAGCGCATCTGACTATTCACTTCCGTCCCGACGCCAAGATTCTCTGTGGCGACCAAAACATCCTGCAATTTGATCTGAGGTTGGGGCTCGGATTGCACGACGTTCACGTCGGGCCTCATCTGCGTCGCGATATAGCCCGCAGCGCCCGCGGCGGCGACCGCGACGGTCAAAATGACAAGTCGTGCTTTTTGCATCAATGCACCCCGATAGACTTTCGTCTAAGATTACCCACGGTTGCACATTGACTTGTTAATCGTGTAATTATGGTTAACGCATTGCTTAAATCTATGATTAACAGCGCTTAACCATCAAACTTTCGACCTATATATATTGTCAAACACTGAGCACGGTTTGGATAGTCCCGATCAGAGCTGGGCCAGGCGGTCGATCACCCATTGGCAAAGAGGCGAGGCAGGAAATACCATCAGGCCGGCGGCGCCGAGTGCGATGCCATAAGGTACGCCTTCCTCCTTGCGCGCCAACCGCCGCATGAAATCTATTCGGTCGGTGTACAATATTGCCGTGTGGGAATTGCGATAGTTCAGGATTGCGAGGGTCAGCAGACCGCCAAACAAAGACATCACCAACAAATATTGAGCCAGGCCCATGTTCCATCCGAGCCAAAGGGCCGTCGCCGACATGAGTTTGGCATCACCGCCACCCATCGTACCCGTAGCAAAGAGCGCGAACGTAGCAGTGAGTACCACCGCCCCTGCAGCAAAATGCATTGCATAGGCGTCCCAGGCCATGCCGGTAAGCGGTGCGAGAATCACGAATGACACGACTAGGATGAGCGATACACGATTTTGGATCGTCATCGACAGGAGGTCGGAGATTCCCGCGAACGCCATTGCAAACGGAAAGATTACCAATATGGCGGCTTCAATCATGATCCATTACCTGTTTGTCGCTTGGGAAACTTCGGTGGCGATGAAGCCGAACAGCGTTCGAGTCGACGTTCCGAGCATGCCTGCTCCGACCATGATAGCGATGCTGATTATCGAGGCGATAAGTGTGTATTCGATTGCCGTAGCGCCGCATCGGCTATGAAGGAAGCGAGCGAACACGTCGAGGATCGCATTCATCGTGCGTGTCATGTCAATTTCCTCGCTCGTACCACTTGTTGCGCTTATTTGAACGCTAGCGACGGCGAATTTCATTCATCTTAAGGAATACCGTTACAAAAGAGTAAAACTTTGGCAAGTCCAAATAGAGGTATCCGAAAGGTAAATCGGATTGTTAGAATTTTCTTCAAATTTTACCTTTTTAAGAGAGTGTGTTCTTCGCCCGTTTATACTTAATGAAAGGTTGGCAGATTTAAGCTTTCCTTCACCAATCCAAGCCATGTTTAGGAAGCGTTCGTTTCGAGAGGCTCCTCCATGTTTGGCAAGAAATTCCATTATATCCGCACTTACGGATTGACTATTGCCATGGCATTGGCTGCCATCGCGCAAGCAACGGCCCCGGCGAACGCAGATACCGGCATTCACGTGATCATGAATCAGGCAAGGATCCTCAGGCTCGCGCGTCCCGCCGATACCGTCGTTGTCGGTGACCCCGCCATTGCCGATGCGGTCGTCAAGGATGCGCGCACAGTCGTTTTGACGGGCAAGGGTTTCGGTATTACCAATATCGTCATTCTCGACGCGGACGGAGGCGCGATCGTCGATGACCAGGTCATGGTCCGCCGCAGTGTCGCCAATACCACGCGCGTCTACCGCCGCGCCTTCGTCCAAACGCTTTCGTGCACGCCCTATTGCGAAACGGCGCAGAAAACTGACGCGGAGAGCAAGTCCGATCAGGAAATTGGCGGTAATT
This sequence comes from Phyllobacterium sp., assembly GCF_037994425.1. NCBI lineage: Bacteria > Pseudomonadati > Pseudomonadota > Alphaproteobacteria > Hyphomicrobiales > Phyllobacteriaceae > Phyllobacterium > Phyllobacterium sp. Next base: position 6,379 of record NZ_JBBNAM010000154.1, on the reverse strand, counting down.
GACCACACAAGCTCACGGTTGAAAAACTGTGAATGAATTCACTGCAATTTCGAGCCTCATTCCAACCGGATTCTAACTTCTGAATGCTAGGAATTCCCTGACCTTAAGTGGTGCGGGGAATTTCCATCCATGTACGATAGCAACGAGAATAAAAATTCGCATGAAAGTGGCGACGCCGGCGCCGCATCTCAAAGCGCCGCATATCAAGGCACCGCAAGGAAAAGCCCACTCATCGCGCTGCTGGCCCGTTTTCGACGCAATCGACGCGGCACGGTTGCGATCGAATTCGCAATGATTGCCCTGCCCTTCTTCTTGCTGATCTTCGCCATCATCGAGGTCGGGTTGAGTTTCATGGCTCAGCAAGTCATGGCCAACGCCACCGACGAAATTGCGAGGCGGTTGCGAACCGGCGAGTTACGGGCGGCAAACATTTCGGGAAACCAGCTGCGTGACCGCATCTGCGCAGAGCTTTTCATGCCTGAGGCGGGCTGTACCAACCTCGTCGTAGATCTGCAGACTTATGCAACGTTCACCAACGTGCCCGTCACCATTCCGCTGCAGCCGAACGGTGACGTCAATGCGACCGGATTCAAGAATAATGTCGGTGGCGCGAGCACGATCAACCAGCTGCGTGTTTTCTATCGCTGGCCTATCCTCACCAATCTGATGCGCAATCGCATCGAGAGCATCGACGGAACGGGCCGCACCCTGCTGTTCTCAACCGTGACCTGGAAAAACGAACCCTTCGTCTGACGCTGGTCAGACCATCCGCAAAGCCTCGAAAGTGTGACGCATGAACAATCAAAGACAAGAAAAGGCGGCGAAATACTTATCGAAGATCGCGGGGCGTTTCCTCGGTGACAAACGCGGCGTAGCTGCGCTCGAATTCGCACTCATTGCACCTGTTCTCATACTGCTCTACCTCGGCACGGTCGAGATGACAGACGGTGTCGATGTCAATAAGAACCTCGGCCGCGCTACAAGCATGGTCGCTGACCTCGTCACGCAACAGACGACTGTCACGGTCAGCGATCTCAGCAACATTATGAAGATCGGCCAAGCCACCCTCCTGCCCTATCGCCGCGACACGCCCCAGATCACCATAGTCTCCATCAATATTTCCGCTGCCGGCAACCCGACGGTCATCTGGTCGCGGCGGCTTGTGAACGGAAGCGAGACCAGGCCATACAATGCCGGCAGCGCCATAACTCTGGACGCCAATTTGCGCATACCAAGCACCACGGTCGTCCAGGTAGAGATGAAGCTTGCCTATGCGCCCCGCGTTCCCTGGACGATCACAGGGAAGACGAACACCGCCGCCGGCGCATCAATCATCGGGATTCCCATGTCCAAGACATCCTATGGCCGCATACGGCAAGGTTCTAACGCCGTCATCTGCACCAACTGCCCATAAGCCCGGAAACAGAGCCTGCCGCACCATTGATTTGTCACGGCGCATAGTTTGACCTATCTGTGATGTCTGATTTACTCGGAGTGTCGCATGGCTCGGGCTTTCCTTTTCGTTCTAGACTCTTTCGGCATCGGCGGCGCACCCGATGCAGAGGCCTTCGGTGACGAAGGTTCAAACACGTTTGGTCACATAGTAGAACGCTGCGCTGCCGGGGAGGCCGACAGGGAAGGTCAGCGGCAGGGGCCACTGCTCATCCCAAATATGAGTTCGCTAGGTCTGTTTCATGCGGCCAATCTCGCCTCTGAATTTGCAATGCCATCACGGATGCACGCCCCCGCCGGTCTATGGGGCGCGGCGGAAGAAACCTCGAAGGGCAAGGACACACCCTCGGGCCATTGGGAAATTGCGGGCGTGCCGGTAACGTTCGATTGGGGCTATTTCCCGCAAACTGTTCCGACATTCCCCGATACCCTGATCGCCGACGCCGTTCGCCGTGCGGAACTTCCAGGCATTCTCGGCAACAAACATGCTTCTGGAACAGACGTGATCGAAGAGTTTGGCGAGGAGCATATCCGCACCGGCAAGCCGATCTTCTATACTTCCACTGATTCCGTCATCCAGATCGCCGCGCATGAGGAGCATTTCGGGCTCGACCGCCTTTATGAGCTCTGTGCAATTGTGCGGGAATTGGTCGATCCGCTGAACATCGGACGCGTCATTGCCCGGCCATTCATCGGCGAGACGAGAGAAACGTTTGTTCGCACCGGCAATCGCCGCGACTATTCGGTGCCGCCGCCTGAAGCGACGCTTCTCGACCGACTTACCCAGGCAGGCCGGATGGTCATCGCAATCGGCAAGATCGGCGATATCTATGCGCATCAAGGCGTCAGTCAGGTGCGCAAGGCCAACGGTAATATGGCGCTCTTCGATGAAACACTGGTCGCCATGGACGATGCGCAGGACGGCGATCTGGTCTTCACCAACTTTGTCGATTTCGACATGCTCTACGGTCACCGGCGTGATGTTGCTGGCTATGCAGCTGCGCTCGAAGCTTTCGACAGGCGCCTGCCCGAGGCCATCGCAAAACTTCGTCCCGGCGATCTTATGATCCTTACCGCCGACCATGGCTGCGACCCTACCTATAAGGGCACAGACCATACGCGCGAGCGGGTACCCGTGCTTTGCTACGGCCCGGATTTGCCGAAGGGGTCCTTGGGCGTGCGCCCGACCTTCGCTGACATTGGGGAGACTGTTGCCGCCCATCTCGGCATTGCTTCCGGTTCCCACGGCAAGAGCTTCCTCAAGGGAACGGGGGAGCGCGGTCCCGATGCCTGAACTACCTGAGGTTGAAACTGTCCGGCGGGGCCTTCAGCCCTTCATGGAAGGTGCGACGATCCTTGCCGTCGAGCAGCGGCGCCCCAACCTGCGCTTTCCCTTCCCTGACCGCTTTGCCGAGCGATTGACCGGCCGGCGCATTGAAGCGCTCGAACGGCGCGCCAAATACCTCATCCTTCATCTCGACGACGGTCTTGGCGTCATCAGTCACCTCGGCATGTCCGGTTCCTACCGGATCGAGCAGGGCGAAGCGGCTCAAGCGCCGGGAAACTTTACACATGAGCGGTCGAAGAACGCGCTGCACGACCATGTGGTGTTGCGGCTAGGCGGCAAGGATGGGCAGACGAGCAGCATCATCTACAATGATCCGCGACGCTTCGGTTTCATGCTCTTTGCCGAGCCGGGGCAACTCAATACCCATCCTTTGTTAAAGGGTCTCGGCACCGAACCAACGGGCAATCGCCTCGATGGCGCCTTGCTTGCCAGGCTTTTCCATAACAAGGCGGCGCCGCTCAAGGCGGCACTACTCGACCAGAGGTTGATAGCCGGACTTGGCAATATCTATGTCTGCGAAGCGCTGTGGCGCGCTGAACTGTCGCCATTGCGGCCCGCTCGAAGCATCACTGGCCCGGACGGGGCCTCAACCGAGAATACCGAGCGCCTCGCAACGTTGATCCGATCCGTCATTGCCGATGCGATCGCTGCGGGTGGATCGAGCCTAAAGGATTACCGTCAAGCCGACGGCGAACTCGGCTATTTCCAGCATTCGTTTTCAGTCTACGACCGCGAAGGCGCCCCTTGCCCGCGGACAGGTTGCAATGGCACGGTGTCGCGTATCGTCCAAAGTGGGCGCTCGACATTCTACTGCCCTGTCTGCCAGCATTGATTGCGATTGAGGAGGACCATCCATGACCTATGAAAACATCATCGTCGATACACGCGAACGGGTGGGCTTCATCCAGCTCAATCGGCCTCAAGCTCTCAACGCGCTGAATTCGGCCCTTCTGGCCGAACTTGCGTCCGCCCTCGAAGGCTTCGACAAGGATAACGCCGTCGGTGCGATCGTGATTACGGGCTCCGAGAAGGCCTTTGCCGCAGGCGCCGACATCAAGGAGATGCAGACCCTCGCATTCGCCGATGCCTATCTCGGCGACTATTTCAGCGAATGGGAGCGGGTGACCCGCCTGCGCAAGCCGTTGATCGCGGCTGTGGCAGGCTACGCACTTGGCGGCGGCTGCGAATTGGCGATGATGTGCGACTTTATCATCGCCGCCGACACGGCCAAATTCGGCCAGCCCGAGATCACGCTTGGCGTCATGCCGGGAATGGGAGGATCGCAACGCCTCGCGCGCTCCGTGGGCAAGTCGAAGGCAATGGACCTTTGCCTCACCGGGCGCATGATGGACGCTGCCGAGGCAGAGCGCTGCGGTTTGGTTTCCCGGGTGGTCCCGGCGGCAGATCTCGTGGCGGAAGCCGTGAAGGCAGCTGCAAAAATCGCGTCTTTCTCCCTGCCGGTCGCCATGATGACGAAGGAGACGGTCAACCGTGCCTACGAAACGACCCTGTCGGAGGGTTTGCGCTTCGAACGCCGGGTCTTCCACTCGATGTTCGCCCTCGACGACCAGAAGGAAGGCATGGCGGCCTTTGCCGAAAAGCGAACGCCCTCCTTCAAAAACCGGTGAGCGAAAATATCCCCGGATTCATCAGCGATTCCAAGTTGACGCAAATGCAAACGTCATCTATAAGCCCCCCAACGTTCGGTGGCCCCTCGGCCACCCTATTATTTTGTGACGGCTGCTTTCAGGCTGCCGATTAGCTGACAGAAAAGAGAGGCATCATGGCCAACACTCCTTCGGCCAAGAAAGCGGCGCGCAAGATCGAAGCCCGCACCGAAGTCAACAAATCCCGCCGCTCGCGCGTGCGCACGGTCCTTCGCAAGTTCGAAGATGCGGTCGCAAGTGGTGATCAGGCTGCTGCCACCCTCGCCTTCAAGGCTGTTGAGCCGGAAGTCATGCGTGCAGCATCGAAGGGCGTCCTTCACAAGAATACTGCCTCGCGCAAAGTATCGCGTCTTTCGGCTCGCCTGAAGGGCATGTCTGCTTAATCAGACCTTCATATTTATATTTGAAAACCCGGCATCTATTTAGCCGGGTTTTTTTATTTGGGCCTGATTCTGGGAATAAATTCGTTTCTCCTGGAAAAGATTGTGGCATATCAAAACCATGACATCTGACAGTCACAAATCGATTAGGACAAAAAGCGTCAATCATCATTTTTCATTTATTTTCAATGACTTATAGAAGGTAGTAATTATAACTCGGGGGTGCCGTGTGGAATCTCCGACCACAGCCTCTGTCAAGCGAAAATTTATAATTTTTTTTTCCTCTCGTCCGGTCGCAGTGCAACAAAATCTGAGCCCCAAAAAAAGCCTTGAATCCGAACGGTTTTTCCAAGTTAAGCTGGGGACGCTTAAAAAAAATGGAAATCCATTAACCTTTTATTCATCAAAAAACCCTTGGGCCGGACTTGCTCTTCCTGCAAAGGTTTTTGTAAGGTCCAAGACATCGAAGGGGTGGGCAAAACCCATTTAACAGGCTTATAAAATTGTGGGTTCGGGCGCAGATTTGACCGTTTGCGTAACGAGTGGTTTTTGTCAGTACTCAAGTTCAACGGGCTTGGGTTGTTTCATAAATCGAGCGGGTTGGCGACGCTGGCGTGAGCCGGGCGTAGGGCTTTACGCGCCTAACGAGAGGGATGCGAACGTGGTTGTGAACGAAATTCTGAACAAGATATATTCAGTCCAACACTGCGTGATCGCTAAATCCTCAATCTGTTAGCTACGAAGTTAACCAGGCGGGCCACTGGGGCGGCTCGTCGGTCATCACTGCCGGACGGTGAAACGTCGGCAAATATAAAACACGGGCGTCTCAACGACCCGAATGAAATACCAGGATGAGGCGATGACAATGACCAGCGGAATAATGGAAAACGGCACAAATGCCATGGTCCCGCTCCATGTGGATGAGGGGAAAGACATGGCTTCGGCCGGTGGCGAGATGATTTTCGAGCGCGTCAAAAGCAAGCTCAAGGCGAAACTTGGCGGCGAGGTCTATTCGAGCTGGTTCGGCCGGCTGAAGCTCGACGAAACTTCCAAGAGTATCGTCCGACTGTCAGTGCCTACCGCGTTCCTGCGCTCCTGGATCAACAATCATTATTCCGACATGATCACCGCACTGTGGCGCGAAGAGGATGAACAGATCCTCAAGGTCGAGATCGTCTTCCGCAGCGCCAGCCGCGCCGCCCGTCCGACCTGTGATGCCGAGGCGCCGCAGCGCGCCGAAACGCGGGCTCTTGCTCGCGAGAAGCCCGTCTTTCCGGTCGGGACCACAACGCAGGAAAAGAAGGCGCCTGCGCATTTTGCCGATCGTTCGCAGAATTCGGTCTTCGGGTCGCCGCTTGATCCACGCTACACGTTCGAGACATTCGTCGATGGCACGCCCAACCGCGTCGCACTCGCTGCTGCGCGCACCATCGCCGATGCCGGTGCAAGCGCTGTCCGCTTCAATCCGCTCTTCATCCATGCGTCAGTCGGCCTCGGCAAGACCCACCTTTTGCAGGCAATCGCCGCCGAGG
>NZ_JBBNAM010000153.1:0-1324 GCF_037994425.1 Phyllobacterium sp. | reverse complement strand
CAGTTTGCGCCCGGCCTGCCAAAAACCCGTTCCGGCAAGATCATGCGCCGCATCCTTCGCAAGATCGCCGAAGACGATTTCGACGCGCTTGGGGATACGTCAACGCTTGCCGATCCTACGGTAGTAGACGACATGATCGCCAACCGCCAGAACAAAAAGAACCTGAATGCGTAGAAGGTGAAGTGGAAAACCACCGTGAAATGGACAGCGGATGGTCAGTGTCGGCAATGTCGACACCGGCAACTCGGCCTGTAAAACATCAGAAGTGGCGTTATCTCGAAATCAATGTCTCGCATGGAGTAGTTGCGTTGCGATTTGCCTCGGCAGGGTGCCAGACTATCACCAGCGCAACGGATTCATGCGCAACAGATCAAAAGAGATCAATAGCTATGCGCTTGAGTTTCAGTCGCCATCGCCTCGGTCATCATCATCATCATCGTCGTCATCGGCGAATCTCGAAGGATCGACGACCGGGACGAGGAAGATACGCCAGTCCTCGCGATCACCGGGTTCGTCCGACCGGCCGACCATCGCGCGGCTAGCATGCCAGGTTTCAGCCTCCTCCGGGAGAGCTCCGCGCACACTGATCTCCGCGACACCGTCCCAGAGGGATCGGCCTTGGTTTTGCAACACATGCAGGTCCCTCCGTAACGCCCTGTCCGACAGGCGTGCTACGGCCTCATCCTGATTTGCTGCATCAAAAGCAACAATTCCTCGTCCTGAAATTTCGGCAACGTATACGGTCATTTTTTTGATCCTTTCAGGTCTGCGTTAATTGGGTTCCAAAGCCCGCACTCGCGTTTCGACGAAAGACAAGTTCATCCACTCGAATTTCCGGCAAGAACGTAGTTCCAAGTACCTGCGTTACGTGGCCGCCACAGCGCCGTGCAATAACGGTTTTCGCTTGGTCGTTACGCTAGCCCAATCTCAATGATCCACTTGCCGACAGCGCAGTGTGGTCATCTTTGGGAACCCCGCGATGCATCCCTCAAGGTGGCATTTGAGGGTCTGCCTCTATGTTCGTCAGAGTTAGCGACGATTGCCGGACTTGCAGCGACGAGCCTCTAGTTGCGCCCGGCAGCTCAGCTTTCACCCTCCACCAATTTCAATTTCGCTTCAGCAGCCCTCTTGCGTGCTAAGGCGTCACTTGTGGCTGCTGCTAAGGCCCCCGACGAATGTTCCTCGCCTCCCGCGACATGCACCGTTGGTGAGGCAAACCCGATGCCATTTTGGGCGAAGGCTTCGCGGATCATTACGTAGGCGCGCCGTCGGATCGTGGACTGGAAGCCCGGTTTCGTCATCATTTTAAAGCTCAGCTTAATGC
>NZ_JBBNAM010000152.1:0-15112 GCF_037994425.1 Phyllobacterium sp. | reverse complement strand
CGTCAACTATTGCCGTCGGCTTCTCCACAATGCCCCGCCTCAAGAAAGAAAGGCCGGACATTCCGCCCGGCCCTAATTCGTAATTAGTGACTTCGTCCGGCCACCGCGGCCGGCGTCGGTCCGATCTGCCGCTTCGATGGCCCCGAGTGACTGTCTGGGGAGACGACCGGCACCTCGACACCATTGGCATCATAAAGTTTGCCATTGAGGAAATAATCGCCGTCGTGCAACTGCGCGATGTCCTGATAACGCAACGTTCTCTCCGTGCCTGCGACAAACACCGATTGCTGATCGGAGTTGCCTGCAGTCAGGTGATTGAAGACCAGGTTGAGCACGATCGCCATAAGGGCTGCCGAACTGATGCCGGAGTGGAAGATCGTCGCAAACCAGGTGGGGAAGTGATCGTAAAAGTTCGGTGCGGCAATCGGGATCATGCCGAAGCCGATCGAGGTCGCCACAATGACAAGGTTCATATTATTGGTATAATTGACCTTGGATAGCGTGCGGATCCCGCTCGCAGCAACGGTGCCGAAGAGCACGATGCCCGCCCCACCAAGCACCGCGCTCGGCACGGCGGCAACGACACGGCCCATGACTGGCAGGAGGCCAAGCGTCACCAATACGAGACCGCCGGTTGCGACCACGAAGCGGCTCTTGACGCCAGTCACGGCTACCAGACCGACATCTGGGCGAAAGCGCTTTGCGTAAATGATCCGAAGATCGGTGCTATGAGGCTCGAAAGCATATCCGCTCGCAGACCCTCGCCAAGACGTTTTGAATCGACCTTGGTTTCGATGATTTCGCCGACCGCGAGAATGTCGGCAGAGGTCTCGACAAGGGTCACCATGATAACGATGAACATCGAAATTATCGCCGCCAGGTGAAAGGTCGGAACACCGAAGTGAAACGGCGTGGGTATTGCTACGAGCGGACCTTCGGCAACCTTGGAGAAGTCGGTCATGCCGAGTGCAAGCGCAATGGCAGTACCGATGATGATGGCAAGCAGGATGGAAAGGCGAGAAATCGTTGCGCTACCGAGCTTGCTGAGCAAGAGGACGACGACGAGCGTGATCGCCGCAAGCTGGACATTGGCGACGCTGCCGAATTCTGGCGCGTTGCTGTTGCCGCCCATGGCCCAGCGCACGGCGACCGGCATCAGCGTGAGCCCGATCGTGGTGATGACGATCCCAGTGACGAGCGGCGGGAAGAATCGCGTGATGCGCGAAAATACGGGGGTAATGAGCAAGCCCACCAGGGATGCTGCCATGACAGCGCCCAGCACGGCATCCATTCCGCCACCGCCGCTTACAATTGCAACCATGGTCGCCACGCCCGAAAACGAGACACCCTGGACCAACGGCAGCTGACATCCAAAGAAAGGGATACCGATCGTTTGCAGTATGGTCGCAAGGCCGCCGGCAAATAGTGAGGCCGCGATCAACAACCCGATCTGGTCGGGCGCGAGGCCGGCCGCCTGGCCGACGATAAGTGGTACGGCAATAATACCACCATACATCGTTAGAACATGTTGCAGGCCGTAGGCAAGATTGGCACCGAGACCAAGATTCCGATCCTCTGGCCGGTGATCCAACGGCCGTCCGATTGTGTTTGCTTCCAAGGTAAAGTCCTCCCAATACCTTTGATGCCCGGCACTTTCCTCCTCGCCAGGCGGGACGAAGACTATGACAACCTTTTCGAGATGTGACTGTACCCGATTTACTGAAACTGTTTTCAACAAATCCGCGCCTATTGCATACGGCGGAATGACGTCGGCTGGCGCTGCAAGCGCCCCAACGTCAAAAATGGATGTGAGTAAAATCAGTGCTAAACGTCAGCACTCGACCACGTTGACGGCAAGACCGCCAAGGCTGGTTTCCTTGTAGCGCTCATTCATGTCGACGCCCGTCTGGCGCATCGTTTCGATGCAGGCGTCGAGCGGCACGAAATGCGTCCCGTCACCTTTGACTGCCAATGAAGCCGCGGTAACCGCTTTGACGGCGCCAAGCGCGTTGCGTTCGATGCAGGGAACCTGCACCAGACCCGCCACAGGGTCGCAGGTCATGCCAAGATGATGCTCTAGCGCTATCTCAGCAGCATTTTCGATCTGCTCCGGCGAGCCGCCCAGAACAGCAGCAAGGCCGGCAGCCGCCATGGCGGAGGCCGAACCCACCTCGCCCTGACAACCGACTTCAGCGCCGGAGATCGAGGCATTGTGCTTGATCACCCCGCCAATGGCAGCGGAGGTGAGCAGGAAGTCGCGAATCCCATCAGCATCGGCGTCGTCGTGGAAATGGAGATAATAACGCAGCACCGCAGGCACGACGCCGGCTGCACCATTCGTCGGGGCAGTCACCACCCGGCCGCCAGCTGCATTTTCCTCGTTCACGGCCATGGCGTAGACCGAGAGCCAATCATTGGCGAGCAGCGGGTTGATCCGGTTCTGCCGCCATTCTTCCTGCAACCGATCGTGCAGATAACGTGCCCGGCGTTTGACCTTGAGCCCACCCGGCATGATACCTTCCTGGGCGAGCCCGCGGTCGATGCATGAGCGCATGGCCGACCAGATGCGGTCGAGTCCTTCGTTCAGCTCGTCGCGGCTCATGAAGGTCTCTTCGTTCTGGCGCTTCAACTCGGCAATCGACAGGCCGCTCGCCTTGGCCATGCTCAGCATCTGTGCAGCATTGGTAAAGGGAAATGGGACGGGCGATTCCGCTTTTGGTGCGGAACGCGTCTTCGCTGCTTCCAGTTCTTCCTCAGTGACGACGAAGCCGCCGCCGATCGAATAGAAAATACGGCGCAAGAGCAGCCGCCCATCGGCATCATAGGCTTCAAAAGCCATGCCGTTTGCGTGTCCCGGGAGTGGCGTGCGCCGGTCCATGATCAAATCGTTGGCTGGATCGAAGCGGTACGAAGGATGACCCGCTGGCGAAATGCGTTTCGTGCGCTTCACCGTTTCGAGCATAGCATCCATCTGGTCTGGATCGACGGTCGCCGGCAAGAAACCGCATAGGCCGAGGATGACGGCCCGATCCGTCGCATGGCCAATTCCTGTGAAGGCGAGTGAGCCATGCAGATGCACGCGCAGATGGTCAACCTTCACGCCAGTTGGCCGCGGCCACTGACCGCTCTTGAGCTCTTCAAGAAACAGCCCGCCCGCGGTCATCGGTCCCATCGTGTGAGAACTCGAAGGACCGATGCCGATTTTGTAAAGATCGAAAACCGACAGGAACATGCGGCTACCTTACCCCGAGCTGAATCGCTTCCATTGATAATGGCCGGTTGCCGGCAAACGCCAAAGCCAACTTCCGACCTCGCGTTGTGTTTCTACGACATAGGCGCGCCATTGCAAAAGTCAAAGGAAAACGGCGAGACTGAGCGATGCGAATGGCTCCTCAATATTGATTTAGCCGGTTTGCCAAGCGCCGGATTTTCCGTACATTTGCAATTGCGAACGCGTGTCGTCGAGGAGCGAAATGGAACCTGCGCAGAACACATCCTATTGGCTTGACGCAGTGGCACTCGTCTATTTCTTCGTGGTCTGGATGGTTTATTCTTATACCACCGCCAACGGATTTGCCGGCAGAAAATCGCTCACCTACGAAATGAACGAGGCGCGGCGTCAGTGGATGCTGACGATGGCAACGCGCGAACTGCGCATGATCGATACGAGCATCATGATCGGGCTGCAGCAGGGTACCGGCTTCTTCGCTTCGACATCGATCCTCGCCATTGGCGGCTGTTTCGGCCTTTTGAACTCATCGGGGCGCGTCCTGACGCTTTTCCACGAGATACCGTTCCTGAATGAAACCACCCAGCAATTGTTCGAAACCAAAATTCTCGGCCTGCTAATCCTGTTCGCCTATGCCTTCTTCAAGTTCGCCTGGTCCTATCGACTGTTCAACTACTGCTCGATCCTCATCGGCGGCGTACCCATGGCACGCGACAAGGGCCCCGACGATCCGCTCGTCGTTGCCGGCGTCAACCGGGCTGCCGGGATAAACATTCAAGCCGGGCAGCACTTCAACAGCGGCTTGCGGGGCATCTTCTTTTCGATCGGCTACCTCGGATGGTTCCTGCATCCAGTGGTTTTCATGGTCACCACGACGCTCGTGGCGATCGTCCTCTTGCGCCGGCAGTTTTTCTCGACCGCCCGCGATGTCCTGATGCAAAACAGCGTCAATGGCGACCTATAGGCTTCTCGGCAGATAGCGCCAGACGAAGAAGGACGTGAAAACCATAAGCCCGGCAAGCGCGATGAAGATCGCGCCGAGATGGAAGAATGACAGGATAATCGAATAGGTGAAGGCCGGAAGTATCTCCGAAAAGTCGAGGTAGGTTCGATAAACGGCGGTCATTTGCGCGCGTTCGTGCGGATGAACGGCACGAATGAAAGTGGCAGAGCCGAGCGTGTCAATTGCGACGCAGAAAAAGGCGCCAACCAGCAACATGATAGCGGCGATCATCGGGAATTTCTCACCGGCGAGCCCCGCCCCGATCAGGGCAATGGCCAACAGCATGAAAACAGCCGAAATCGTCCGCATGAGCCCCTTGGACATGCCGACCTTGCCCCAGAAAATGGAACCGAACAGAAATAGGTTGCCGAGTGACACGAGCAGACCGCCGGCAAGCGTTCCCTGCCCCGTCGCCACCATGAGGATTGGCCCGTAGATAAAAAATGTACTCCAGTAACATGAGCGGGAAAATGCGATCAGCCATGCAAGGCGGAGGCGCGGCTGCACGACGAAGCGCCGCACGTTGGCTATGGGGTTGGCCGGACGGCTTGGCCCCCTTTGCAGTGCAGGATTGTCGCTGAGCCGGAAATACCAGAACAGCATCAACAACAACAACGAGAATGCGATCGACAGCAGGAATGGTGCAACCATGCCCACATGAGTGTAGAGGAAAACGCCAAGGAATGGCCCGCCCGTCCAGGCGAGCGTCGCGGTCGCCATCCGCACCGACTCGGCGCGGACCAACTCTCCCTTCTTGATGTGATCCATGATGTAAAGGCTAAGCGTGATCGAGAGCGTTCCCGCACCGAACGTGCGAAGGAACAAACCTCCGGCCTGCCCCGGCAACGTGTCGAGGGCGAAGGCGAGACAACCTAGGATCAGCGACGTCACCCCGGCCGTATAAACCCAGCGGCGCGGGATGCGGACGATCAACAAGGGGATCGACAGGGTCGAGATGAGACCGAACAGCGACATGCAGGTATAGAGAATGCTGACGCCGCGCTCGCTCTGCATCAGGTCGTAGGTCTGAATGGGCACAACACTGGTGATAATCGCCCGCGCCATGGATTCGACGCCGAACAGGATCGCAAAGACCCGCGCGGTCGGGCGCTTGGCCGTGGTAATCCAGATGGGGTGGCGGACTTGGCTGATCACCGGAGAGGCTTCGGAGGGATTGATTCGATCGTCGCAGCAAGTTTCAGATCTTGGGTCGCTGCTGGCCGTCGATGGAGCGACATAATATGTCCGTTTCATGGAAACCGTTGAAATAAGTAATAAAAATCGCTGACCGCAATGATGTGAAAGGCAATGGATTTTGCCGGCCATGTCGCATAGCGTGCAATCAATAGTACTCACCATACACGAGCATTCACTATATGGCCGACAAGCAGAGTTCGATTTCGCCCGCAAAACCGCGTCTTGGCAAGCTCGACGTACTGCGTGGCATCGCTCTTGTCGCCATGGCGACCTATCACACCGCTTGGGACTTCGAATTCTTCGGCTACCTGGAACCAGGTACGACGGGCCAAGGCGCGTGGAAACTCTATGCGCGGGTCATTGCATCGACGTTCCTGGTCCTCGTCGGCTTCAGCCTGGTCCTGGCCCATGGTCGGGGAATAAGATGGCGCTCGTTCCTGGTGCGATTGGCGCAGGTTGTGGCCGCGGCAATGGCGATTACACTCGTTACCTGGTACATGACGCCCGAGAGTTTCGTATTCTTCGGGATCCTTCATGAAATAGCGGCTGCCAGCGTCCTTGGGCTACTGTTCCTGAGACTTCCGGTTCTCGTTATCGCCATTGCAGCGGCAGGCGTGATAGCCGCGCCGCACTATCTTATTTCGCCGTCATTCGATCCGCCCCTGCTTTGGCCGCTTGGGCTTTCGGAAATCCTGATCCGCTCCAATGACTTTGTGCCGATTTTCCCATGGTTCGGCGCGGTTCTGACCGGCATGGCGCTCGGCAAGCTGATGCAGCAAACGGACACATTGAAACTGCTCGCCGGAAACATTGTCCCGGCCTGGCTCAACCGGTTGCTGCAGATCATCGGCAGGCATAGCCTCGCCTTTTATCTGATCCACCAACCGGTGCTTATCAGTTGCGTATTCCTGATTTCACATCTCTTTCCGCCGGCGGTGGCATCACCGGAGGAAATCTTCGGTCATGCTTGCGTACAGAGTTGCTCGATCGACAACGAAGCGGCGTTTTGCGAGAAGTTCTGCGCATGCGTCGTCGACGAGAGCAAAGCGCGCGATGTTTTCGACGATGCTTTCGCTGGAAGACGAGATCAGACCGACCCAGAGATGCAGGAAATTGCCGGACTGTGCACCCAGCAAAACATGCCGCAGTGATCCGCCAATATCGTGCTAGGTGTTAACGCCGAGTTCGGCGAGCCGCTCGATGCAGGCTTCTTCAACCTGATCGAGCTCAGTCAGGGTCTCTTCGATATCCCGGCGCTTCTGGCGCAAATCGTTGCGCTTTTCCTCAACGCGTTTCATCAAGAGGTGCAATTGTCCCATCTCGCCCGGAGGCTCGCGATACATCTGGACGATTTCATGAATTTCCGCGATCGAGAACCCGAGCCGCTTGCCGCGCAGGATCTGCTTGAGGAGATGACGATCCGAAGGCCGGAAGAGCCGCGTGCGCCCCCGTCTGATGGGATGGATCAGCCCCTCATCCTCGTAGAAGCGAAGCGTCCGTGTCGATACGCCGAACTCGCGTGTCAATTCGGTGATGGAATAAAATTCGCGCATGCCCGACACTATTATCAGTTCCCGCATTATATCGATTGAATGTTTTGCCCATGCAATTACGTAAAAGTCAATTGGACGATTGTGTAGGGTTGCGAACTTTAGTGCAGTATGGAGAAAGTTACTGTTACTTAAAGCCAAACCACCAGGTGGCAAGTCCAAGGAATGATGAAAATCCGACGACATCAGTCACTGTCGTAACAAACACGGCCGACGCGATGGCGGGGTCTGCGCCAAAACGATGGAGAAGCAAGGGAATCAGTATTCCACCCAGAGCTGCAGCAAGCATGTTGATGACCATTGCCGCGGCAATGATACCTCCAAGATTGGCGTGTCCGAACCACAGGCCGGCGACGAGCCCGATCAACACGGCGAAGATTGCCCCGTTGATCAGACCAACCGAAGCTTCACGGCGAATGATGCGTCCGGCATTATAGATATCCATATCGCGCGTCGCGAGTGCGCGAACGGTCACCGTCATGGTCTGCGTGCCGGCGTTCCCACCCATGGACGCGACAATCGGCATTAGAACAGCCAGCGCCACCATTTGCTGGATCGTGGCATCGAAGAGCCCGATGACCGACGCTGACAGGATTGCCGTGAAAAGGTTGATGACCAGCCAGGGCACGCGCGAACGCGATGTCGATACGACCGAGTCCGACAGTTCTTCGTCGCCAACGCCGCCAAGGCGCAGAATGTCCTCCTCCGCTTCTTCCTGAATAACGTCGACGATGTTTTCGATGGTCAGGACGCCGACAAGGCGTTCGTTCTCGTCAACGACCGCAGCCGAAAGCAGGTCGTATTGCTCGAAGATCTGCGCGGCCTCTTCCTGGTCCATCGTGGCCGGAATGGCATGGCGCGTCTCGTGCATGATCTCTTCGATCTTGACGTCGCGGCGCGTTCGCAAGATGCGGTCGAGGTCGATGGCGCCGAGCAGACGAAACATCGGATCGATGACGAAGACCTGCGAAAAAGACTCGGGCAGGTCGTCGTTGTCGCGCATGTAGTCGATGGTTTGGCCGACGGTCCAGAACGGTGGAACCGCGACGAACTCGGTCTGCATGCGGCGGCCGGCCGTCTCCTCGGGGTAGCCGAGTGAGCGGCGCAGCCTGACGCGTTCCGTGAACGGAAGCTGCGCCAGAATCTCGTCGCGGTCCTCCTGATCGAGATCTTCGAGAATGTAGACCGCATCGTCGGAATCGAGTTCCTGAACAGCCTCTGCGATCTGCTCGTTGGGCAGCGCATCGACGATCTCCATACGGACCGCTTCGTCGACCTCCGTCAGCGAGGCGAAGTCGAATTCATCGCCCAGAAGTTCGACGAGGGCCGCGCGTTGATCTGAATGAAGCGCTTCGAGAACGTGACCGAGTTCGGACTGATGCAGCTTGCCGACATGCGAACGAAGGAAAAGGACGTCTCGATCCGCGATCGCAGCGCCCACACGGGCCAGATAGGATGTCTTTACCGCGCCGTCCTCACCGTAGATGTCGGCTTCATCATTGTTGGGCGCGGCCTCCGGTAAAGTCTCTAGATCATCCATTCTGTCCGCACCCGTTTTTCTGACAAGTCAAACGCGACAGGCGACAAACGCCCTCAATTGTCAGTTAGAGCAAAGCATGTCCAAAGGAAACAAGCGGACACGCTTTGCGCTTATTTTCAGGCAGCGGTGTCTTCCCAGCCACTAATGGCTTTCACTTCGAGGAAGTCTTCGAGGCCCCAGTGGCCACCTTCGCGGCCAATTCCCGACTGCTTGTAGCCGCCGAAGGGTGCGTCAGCAGCGTGGGATGCGCCATTGATACGCACCATGCCTGCCCGAAGCTGCTTCGAGACGCGCTTGATTCGCTCAGGGTCGCCCGACTGAAGATAGGCAGCAAGTCCGTACGGTGTATCGTTGGCAATCTCGACCGCCTCCTCTTCCGTATCGAACGGGATCATGGCGAGTACAGGTCCGAAAATCTCTTCGCGCGCGATCGTCATGTCGTTGTTCACGTCGGCAAAGACGGTCGGGCGGACATAGTAGCCGCGATTGAAGCCTTCAGGACGGCCGGTGCCGCCGGCAATAAGGCGCGCGCCCTCCTTGATCCCCTGTTCGATCAGGCCCTGCACCTTGTTGAACTGCAACTCGGAAACGAGCGGACCCATATGGTCGCCATCCTGCGACGGATCGCCGACCTTGGTGGCCTTTGCAGTTTCGGCGGCAACCTGCGTTGCCGTATCGTAGACCGAGCGCTCGACGAGCATACGCGTCGGCGCATTGCAGGATTGGCCCGTATTGTTGAAGACATGGGCCACGCCACGCTTCACGGCCGCCTCGACGTCGGAATCGGCAAAGACGATGTTCGGGGACTTGCCACCGAGTTCAAGCGAAACCCGCTTGACCGTGTCAGCAGCCGCCTTGGTGACGGCGACGCCGGCGCGCGTCGATCCGGTAAAGGACATCATATCGATACCAGGATGACGGGACATGGCTTCGCCGACGGTGGGGCCGTCGCCGTTGACGAGGTTGAAGACACCGGCGGGGAGGCCCGATGCATCGATGATTTCCGCAAAGATGACGGACGATATCGGCGCAATCTCCGAAGGCTTGAGGATGACCGTACAACCGGCAGCAAGAGCTGGCACCACCTTCAGGACGACCTGGTTCATCGGCCAGTTCCAGGGTGTGATCAAGCCGCAGACCCCAATCGGCTCGTAAACGATACGCGACGATTTGTTATGCGCATCAAGCGGACGTTCGAATTCGAAGTTCTTCAGAGCGCGGATGAAGGCCTTGATGTGCGCGGTGCCGGAGGTGGCTTGTTCATCGAGCGCCATCTTGATTGGTGCGCCCATCTCCGACGAAATAGCCTTGGCCATGTCGGCAATGCGTTCCTCGTAAACTGAAAGCAGGCGCTGCAGCCAGGCAAGACGCTCTTCGCGGCTTGTCACACTCCATTTGACGAATGCCTTGCGCGCGGCGGAAACGGCCTTGTCGACGTCAGCGGCCGAACCCAGGGAAATCACGGCGAATGCCTGTTCGTCCGCCGGGTTGATAACTTCTAACTCCTTGCTAACCGCTGGAGCTATCCACTTGCCATCTATATAGAAATCGGTCTTGCGCAGCATGGTCCGTCTCCTGCCTGTGTAATACGATGGTCTGTTGAGTTTGCCGTCGGCCATTGCCGGCGATATTCAGTTGCCCTTGTAAAGGACGATCGCTCTCGCGGCCAACAGGAATATCGAACAAAGAGGCGAAAATAGCGTCGCGTCGCGCATCTTCATGTCTATTTATCCTCGCGATTGAATGCACGCGCAAGCCGCAGGAAGTTTCCGAGCATCGCGTGGCCATATTCCGTGAGAACAGACTCGGGGTGGAACTGGACGCCGAATGTCGGGTGATGCACGTGGGCAAGACCCATCACCTCACCAATGTCGGATCGCGCAGTGACACGAAGATCGCTGTCCTCTCTGATATCCTGAACGATCAGGGAATGGTATCGCCCTGCACGAAAAGGGCTCGGCAACCCTTTGAATATGCCTTGGCCGTCGTGGTTGATCGCAGAGGCGCGCCCGTGCATGGGCTCGCGCGCCCGTACGACGCTGCCGCCAAATACCTCGCCCATGCATTGGTGGCCGAGGCAGATGCCGAGCATTGGTATGGTACCGCTCAACGCCTCTATGATAGGCATGGATTCGCCGGCTTCGCGCGGTCCGCATGGTCCGGGCGACATCACAATTGCCGCGGGGTCCAGTCGCTGTACATCGGAAACGGAAATCGCGTCGTTGCGGACGACGCGCGTTTCGACGCCAAGCTCGGTGAAATAACGCGCCACGGTGAAGACGAATGAATCGTAATTGTCGATGATAAGGATCATTCCAGACCGCCCTCATCGAACACGGTGAAGATGCGCGCCGCCTTGTCGAGCGTCTCCTGATATTCGGACGCGGGGGCGGACAAGGCCGTAATGCCCCCACCCGCCTGGAACACCGCCTTGCCGTTCTGGAACACGACGGTGCGTATGCCGATATTGCTGTCGAAGTTGCCATTAAAGCCGATGAAGCCAATCGAACCGCAATAGACGCCGCGCGCCTCACGTTCGATCTCGGTGATAATTTCCATCGCCCTGAGCTTGGGCGCACCGGTAATCGACCCACCGGGAAAGGCCGCGCGAATTAAGTCCATAAGGCCTTTGTCCGCCGACAGTCGCCCAGTCACGACAGAAACGAGATGATGGACGCTGGCATAGGTTTCGAGCCCGCACAGAACCGGCGTCAGCACCGAATGCGGCCGGCAGACGCGGGAGAGATCATTGCGCATAAGGTCGACGATCATCAAATTCTCGGCGCGATCCTTCTCCGACTTGAGAAGAGTGTCCGCCAATGCCTTGTCTTCTTTAGGGTCCGCAGCTCGCGGGACCGTGCCCTTGATCGGCCTTGTCTCGATCTGATCGCCGCGGGCGGCAAGGAAGCGTTCGGGAGAACTCGAGGCCACGACGATGTCGCCATGGTCGAGATAGGCCGCGAAGGTCGCTGCATTGCGCTTGCGCAACGCCTTGTAGAATCGCCACTGATCGAAACCTCGCGGCAGGTCGGCAGTGAAGCGCTGAGCAATGTTGGCCTGGAAAATATCCCCATCGAGAATGTATTCAACAACCCGCGCGACGGCTTGCATGTAGGCTTGGCGCTCAAAATTGGACTTCCACGATGCTCTTGGTACGCGCTGTTCCACTCCTTCGCTGGTTCGTTGCGGCATGGCGCGATCGATAGCGTTCAAAAAATAGGTTGCACGCGACTGGCTGCGACTTTGGCGCGTTTCGCCTTCCACCTCTGGAAAACCTGAAGAAATAAGCCAAGCCCGTTTTTCCGCATGATCGAAGGCTAGAACAACATCATAAAAATACCAGGCGGCATCCGGCATCGCGCCTTGTGGGGGTGCTCCCGGCTCCGGCAAGCGTTCGAGTAATCGTCCAAATTCGTAGGAAAAATAGCCGATGGCCCCGCCCTGAAATGGCGGCAGTCCAGCGTGCACATCCATGGAATAGCGCCCGATATAGCGCGCGATCGCCGGGAGTGGCTCGTCGTTTATGGCTTTTCCGTTCCAATTGACCGCTCCGTTAGCGACGGTCAATTTGCCGAATGGATCGGCCGCCACGTAGGAATAGCGCCCGAGCTTTTCGTGATGCATCGCGCTGTCGAGAAAGCTCAGGCCTCCAAGCGGCCTCAGCCGCTCTGCCGCATCGACAGGCTCCAGCCATGGGATCTCACGAACGTGCAAGCGCCGATCTCCTTTCAACCTATGAGATTATCCGCTCTTGCGGGTCGATAGAAGGATACTTGTCTCCGTCGATGTGATTCCGTCAATATGACGGATGTCGCGCAAGGTGCGATCGAATGCCTCCAAGGTTTCCACCTCGATCTCGGCAACGATGTCCCACCGTCCATTGGTTGTGTGGAGCGCGCGAATCTCGGGAAAGCCCTGGAGACGGCGGATCACCTTCTCGGCGCCCTGCCCGGCAACCTCGATCATCGCCACGGCGCGGACGCCGTAAATGCCGGCGCCCGCCTTGAGCGTGACGGTAAAGCCCTGAATGGTGCCATCCGTCGTCAGTTTGTCGATGCGTGTGCGTACCGTCGCCCGCGATATGCCGAGCATCGTGGCCATCGATGAGACGGGCAAGCGGCAATCATCGCGAAGCAGCGATAGCAATTTGCGGTCTACATCGTCCATCCGACTCTCACTATGCGCAAAGTGTTTGAACAAAATGCTCAATTCCTTACGCATTTCTATCAAGATGCTGTCTTTTTGTCACCGCGCCAAAATGCCAAAATCAGTTCGGGACATGATATTCTCTGTCGATCCAAAACGAGACCATCCAAACGCGAAAGTGGCGGTTGTTTATGAACATGCATGGCAATTTTGAGGACACGCACAAGCAGAAGCTGACGATCGTCGGCGCCCCGATCGAGGAAGGCTCGGGTCGCCTCGGCGCCTTGATGGGACCCGCCGCCCTGCGCACAGCCGGCCTTGTTCGGACGCTCGAGGAGTTCGGGCATCCCGTCGAAGATCGTGGCGATTTGCGTTTGCCGCAGGTTTTACCTGTGGTTCCGGCCGTCGACGGTCTCGCCCACCACGTCGAAAGGATCGCCGCCTGGTCACGTATGCTAAGCGCCGAAACCTATGATGCAATGACCAGGGGCACCTTCCCCATCATTCTTGGCGGCGATCATAGTCTATCGATGGGCTCGGTAAGCGGCGTTGCCCGCTACTGTCAGGAGCACAACCGTGAACTTTTCGTGCTTTGGCTCGATGCCCATACTGATTTCAACACGCCGGCCACATCACCTTCCGGCAATATGCACGGCATGTCGGCTGCGCTCTTGTGCGGCGAGCCAGGTCTCGAAGGTGTTCTCGGCGACGAACCACGTGGCTTTGTCAAACCGGAGAACCTTCACCTTTTTGGAATCCGCTCGATCGACGCGACCGAGCGTGTCCTGCTGCGCGAGCGCGGCATCGATGTCGTCGACATGCGCCGCATCGATGAGTTCGGTGTCGCCAAGTTGATGCGCCGGATCATCGAGCGTGTGCAAAAAGCCAATGGCATCCTGCATGTCAGTTTCGACGTCGACTTCATCGATCCGTCGCTGGCTCCCGGCGTCGGCACCACCGTGCCGGGCGGCGCTACCTTCCGTGAAGCACATCTCGTCATGGAGTTGCTGCACGATTCGGGTGTCGTCGGCTCGCTCGACGTCGTCGAACTCAATCCATTCCTCGACGAGCGTGGCAAAAGCGCGCTCCTTCTCGTCGATCTCGTTGCCAGCCTGTTTGGCCGGCAAATCTTTGACAAGCCCAATCTTGCCGACCAGAGCGCCGGCGCTCTCAACATTTGATTTCGGCAATAGGAGGATAATTTGCTGCACACAGCCGCTGATCTAATTTCAACAGAATCTCGCCTCGGGGCGCACAACTATAAGCCGCTTGACGTGGTGCTGGAGCGCGGTGAAGGAGTTTACGTCTGGGATATCGAGGGCAACCGCTACCTCGACTGCCTGTCCGCCTATTCGGCCGTAAACCAGGGCCATTGCCATCCGAAAATTCTGAAGGCCATGACCGAGCAGGCGTCGAAGCTGACGCTGACGTCCCGCGCCTTCCGCAACGACCAGTTAGCGTTGTTTTATGAAGAACTCGCTGCCCTGACCGGTTCGCACAAGATCCTGCCGATGAACAGCGGCGCCGAAGCGGTCGAAACCGCGATCAAAGCCGTGCGCAAGTGGGGTTACGAGGTTAAGGGCGTGCCGGAAAACGCCGCCGAGATCATTGTCTGCTCGGACAATTTCCACGGCCGTACAATGGGAATCGTTGGTTTCAGCACCGATCCCTCTGCTCGCGACAACTTCGGTCCTTTCGCCCCGGGGTTCAAGATCGTGCCTTTCGGCGATATTGACGCTTTTGCCGCCGCACTCACCCCGAACACTGTGGGCTTTCTCGTCGAGCCTATCCAGGGCGAAGCCGGCGTCATCATCCCGCCGAAGGGTTATTTCGCCAAGGTCCGGGAATTATGCACCGACCACAATGTCACGCTCATTCTCGACGAGATCCAGACGGGTCTTGGCCGGACGGGCGCATTGCTTGCTGAAGAGCATGAGGCCATTGAGGCGGACGTTACGCTGATCGGCAAGGCACTGTCGGGGGGCTTTTACCCAGTTTCGGCCGTTCTATCGAACAGCGATGTTCTGGGCGTTCTGAAGCCCGGCCAGCACGGCAGCACGTTTGGCGGTAATCCGCTTGCCTGCGCAATCGCGCGCGCAGCGCTGCGCGTTCTTACCGAAGAGAACATGATCGAGAATTCCCGCAAAGAGGGTGAATATTTCCTCGAACAACTCAAGGGAATTCGCAGCAACATCGTGCGGGAAGTGCGCGGGCGCGGTTTGATGCTTGCGATCGAACTTAATCCCGAAGCAGGTGGCGCCAATCGCTTCTGCTACGAATTGAAGGAACGTGGAATTCTGGCCAAGGACACCCACGGCCACACGATCCGCATCGCGCCGCCACTCGTCATCAAGCGCGATCAAGTCGACTGGGCGCTTGAACAGTTCGACGCTGTTCTCAACAGCATGAATTAATTGAAAGAGCGGTGCGTGGCCTTAGCCACGCAC
>NZ_JBBNAM010000151.1:0-34457 GCF_037994425.1 Phyllobacterium sp. | reverse complement strand
CTTTTCTGCTCTTACAAAAGCGGTCTCCACTATCCACGGGCACCGCGAAAGACGAGACGGGGGAATCGTTGAAAATACTGCCAGCCTCAGTTTCTGCCCTGCGGGCGAGTACGGTCGCATGCGTCGTCGCACTCTCCGCTTTTGCAGCGACTTCCTGCACGACTGGCACCACCCCCAGCGTCACTTCCGCGCTGACCAGCGCGGCCGAAACCACCCAGACGGCTGAAGCCAAAGCAACCTCCGAACATGCGATGCCATCCACCGGGACGGCGACCGTTTCGCCCGAAGCGCTCGCGCTGGCCGGCAGTACAGAGGCCAGCGCCCTGCAGGCGGCAAAGGATGGCAAAACGAGCGAGGCCGCTGCGGCACCGGCAACGGGAGAACAGCAGGCTGCAGCCGCCACGCCCACCGAAGCAGCGCCAGCACAGAAGACTTCCCTCTTTGGTTCGAGTGCACCCGCAAAGCCGGAAGGTACCGTAGAGGTCGCAAACGCAGCATCCGCCGCAGCGCCTGCGAGAACTTCTCTCTTCGGCAACAGCATGCGCGGTGAAGGCGCATCTTCGCCGCAAAAGGCAGCACCGAAGCCCGCCGAGACTGCAGAAGCACCCAGCTCCGACCCGGCGAAGACGGACGAAGCGGCGGCGGCCACACAAAATAAGCCGGCCGAAAGCAAGACGGCCACTGCAGCGCCCAATAAGGACAGTGGGCTGCTGCTCCGGCTTTTCGGCAATAGTCAGAACAGGCCCGCGGCGAGCCGACAGCTGGCGGTCATCCAGCCAAAGTCTCAGCCGCAGCTGCGCTCGGCCGAGCCACCTGTCCAGACTGCTTCGGCCGCCCTTCCCTCGGCCGAGTCTTTTGCCGGCAAGACGGAACACATGTCGTCCCTGCCGGGCGTTCGTCCGAATGCCGGCATCCAGATCATGCAGCGCGATAGCCTCTATGAAGACGACGACATGGAGTTTGCGCCTGCTCCGGTCATCCTCGCTTCAGCTGCCGGTCTTGCCCGTCTCGCGCCTAATGGATTGAAGGTGCAACGTGAGAACGTGCAGGTGGCATGCCTCAAGCCGCAGCTCGTCGGCTTCCTCAAGACTATCGAGCGTCGCTTCGGCAAATCCGTGATCGTTACGTCCGGCTATCGCAGCCCGCCTTACAACCGCCTCGTCAATGGCGCGAAGGCCTCGCTGCACATGTCGTGCGCTGCCGCTGATATTCAGGTTCCCGGCGTTTCCAAATGGGTGCTTGCCAACTTTGCCCGCTCGATGCCGGGACGCGGCGGTGTTGGAACTTATTGTCACACCGAATCAGTCCACGTCGACATTGGACCGACGCGCGATTGGAACTGGCGCTGCTCGCGCGGCCGCGGATAGTTAGACCCCAAACCTCAGGTTGCGCTTGTCCCCATGCTGTACCGACTAACCCGCAAGTTGAACATTTTTCATTTTTTTGAAAAAAGAATGCTCAATGGGGTTGCGGGGCAAAAACTGTTTCACTATAAGCCGCTTACCTGCGGGGCGCCCATCGTCTAGCGGTCTAGGACGCCGCCCTTTCACGGCGGAAACAGGGGTTCGATTCCCCTTGGGCGTACCAGGTTTTCTTCCTGGAAAATCAGAATGTTAAGACGCAATGCTCTAACGCTTTTGCGTACCACCATTTATGCAAAGTGGCCAACTCCAATCGAGCTGGCCACCTGACGTGTTGCCTGTAGTGCCTAGTTGGCGGGTGCAGGCTTGGCGGGTTCGGGAGCCGGCGTCGTTGGTGCTGGCGCCGGGGTCGTCGGCTCGGATGTGGTGGCGGGAGCTTTGGTTTCGCCCTCTTTCGGCTTGTTGTCGCATGCGGCCAAAGTGAGCGCGGCGACTGCTGCAAGCGGTAGGAAAAACTTGAGATTCATCATGCTTTCTCCTGAACTGTTTCGTCCCTCCATATAGAATGGGTCAGAGTCCGGGATTAGAACAGCCCACCGTTTTCAAGCTTTATCACGGGCTGTTAGACAAAGTTATGCGACCGATATCGGGAGCTGACTTATCATAAATTACTGCCGAGACTCATTTGGCGGCAGTAGGGTTCGCCTTACCTCCACTCGGACCCGATTCTCCCACCCCAGAGCAAACTAACCTGCCTTTTAGAGGCAGGTTTTTTTATGTGGCAACCGCTGGTCCACAAGCCCCTGCTGGCTGATTGCCGTCACGCTGCCCTTGGGCTAAACCGCACGCATGGATTTCACATTTCCACTCGTCACTGGCAGGCTCGTCCAACGCTACAAGCGCTTTCTCGCCGACATCATCCTTGATGACGGCGCGGCGATCACGAGTTCCGTTCCCAATACCGGTTCCATGCTTGGTCTCACCGATCCCGGCATCAAGGTCTGGCTCTCCCTGTCCGACGGCGCAAAGCGGAAGTATCGACATACCCTGCAAATGGTCGAGGTCGATGGTACAATGGTCGGCATCAATACCGGTTTGCCGAACCGTATCGCCGAAGAAGCGATCCTGGCGGGATTAATTCCTTCGCTCTCAGGCTATGCCGAACTGAAGCGCGAGCAGAAATATGGCCTTAATTCGCGCATCGACATCCTTTTGCAGGGCCCGGGGCGCCGGGCGGCCTATGTTGAGGTCAAGAACGTGCATTTTTCGCGCAAACCGGGCCTTGCGGAGTTCCCGGACTCGCCAACGGCGCGTGGTGCAAAACATCTGGACGAGCTCGGAAACATGGTTGAGAATGGCAATCGCGGCGCCATGCTCTATGTCGTCCAGCGCGGGGATTGCGAACAATTGCGGATTTGTGGTGATCTTGACCCGGTCTATGCTGCCGCTTTTGATCGGGCAATGAAGCGCGGGGTTGAAGCATACGCCGTAAAATGCCACATCACGCCTATGGGCATTGCTGCGATCAGCACGATGCCAATTATCGATTGATGCCAAGCGGACTCAACCATGGTCACCTATCTCGACGCGCAGAGCGCACCTCTTAAGAATACCGGTCAGATCCGGCTTCACGGCCCGGAGGGGTTCGAGGCCATGCGCAAGGCTTGCCAGCTGACCGCCCGCTGCCTCGACGAGCTTGCATCGATCGTCGCACCAGGCGTGACGACCAATACAATCGATCGCTTTGTGTTCGAATTCGGCGCCGATCATGGCGCCCTGCCCGCAACGCTCAACTATCGCGGCTACACAAAGTCGAGTTGCACGTCTATCAACCATGTGGTTTGCCACGGCATTCCCGATGACAAGCCGTTGCGCGAGGGCGATATCGTCAATGTCGACGTGACGTACATACTTGATGGCTGGCACGGCGACTCAAGCCGCATGTATCCTGTTGGTCAGATCAAGCGGGCGGCCGAGCGCCTGATGGAAGTGACGCATGAAAGCCTGATGCGCGGCATCGCCGCCGTTCGACCGGGGGTTCGGACCGGCGCCATCGGTGCGGCCATCCAAACCTACGCGGAGGCAGAGCGTTGCTCCGTCGTGCGTGACTTCTGCGGCCATGGCGTCGGACAGCTTTTCCATGACGCACCGAATATTCTCCACTACGGTACGCCCAATGAGGGCATTGAGCTGCGCGAAGGCATGATTTTCACGATAGAGCCTATGATCAATCTTGGCCGCCCGCATGTGAAAGTGCTTGCCGACGGCTGGACGGCCGTGACACGCGATCGCTCGCTGACCGCGCAATACGAACACACTGTTGCCGTCACCAGCGCCGGTTGCGAGGTATTCACGTTGTCACCGGCTGGTTTGTTCGCACCCGGATTAAACCTCGGATAGGAATGAAGGGTAGATGAGCGAAGAAAAGCCCGAACAGATTTTCTTCGTCAGCGAGCCGCCCACAACACCCACTACCAATCAACCAGCCGTTGAGCCTTACGGCGCTCCTCGCAACGCGGAGCCGAGCCCTTCCGGCAGTGAGACGCCGCACTATGTCGGCCATCGCGAGCGTATGAAGGAACGCTTCCAGAAGGTTGGCCACGAAGGTTTCGCCGACTATGAAATGCTGGAGATGCTGCTTTATCGCTCGATCCGGCAGGGCGACACCAAGCCACTGGCGAAGGCGCTGCTTACCCGGTTCGGGTCGCTGGCGGAAGTTCTGGGAGCGCCCGAACACCTGCTCCAGGAAGTCAAAGGCTGCGGCCCGGCTGTATCCTTTGATCTCAAGCTCGTGTCGGCCCTTACCCATCGCGTCATTCGTAGCGATATTCGCGAAAAAACCCTGCTGAGTTCGTGGAATAAGGTCATCGAATACTGCATCGCCGCCATGGCGCATGAACCACGCGAACAATTGCGCATCCTGTTCCTCGACAAGAAAAACGCGTTGATCGCCGATGAGATACAACAGGTCGGTACCGTCGACCACACGCCCGTCTACCCGCGCGAGGTTATGGCGCGGGCATTGAACCTGTCAGCGAGCGCGATCATTCTTGTCCACAACCATCCTTCGGGCGATCCAACCCCGTCCAAGGCCGACATCGAGATGACGAGGACCATCGCCAATATCGGCGCGCAGCTGGGAATTGTCGTTCATGACCACATCATTATCGGCAAGAATGGCCATGCCAGCCTCAAGGGACTGAAGCTTTATTGAGAAGGCGTCCTTACCGAGCAGAAACCGACTCTACAGCAAACCCGATCAAATGAGCCGTTCAAGAACGTCCTATTCAGATATTGTGCTTGAATGGAGATTTGAATGAACGCGGTTGAAAAGGCGATCTGGTTTATCGAAGGGCATTTTGCCGAGGGCATCACGCTGGATGACATTGCCGCTTCAGCTGGCTTGTCGCGCTTCTACATGTCGCGCGCCTTTGCGGCTGTGACCGGTTGTTCCGTTAGAGGTTACATCCGTGGGCGCCGGCTCAGCGAGGCTGCAAGACTCCTCTGCAAGGGTGCACCCGATATTCTCTGCGTCGCGCTCGAAGCCGGTTACAATTCCCATGAAGCATTCACCCGGGCCTTTCGCGATCAGTTCGGCATGACGCCCGAACAGATTCGCGCACAGGGCCATGTCGACAACATCCCATTGGTGGAGGCTATCAAAATGGACGAATCATTTGTCGTAGATCTGGAAGAACCACGTATCGTTGAGGGTAAGCCGCTGCTCGTTGCCGGAATAGGCGCGCGCTACGATTGCGAGAGCAGCAAGGCCATCCCGTCGCAATGGCAGCGCTTCGCTCCGCACATCGGCCACGTGCCGGGTCAGGTCGGTGATGTCTGCTACGGCGTTTGCTGCAACAGCGACGATGAAAACAACTTCGACTATATTGCCGGCGTTAAGGTCAAGGATTTCTCCGAAGTTCCCGACTCCTTCGGCCGCGTCCGCATTCCGGCACAGAAGTATCTCATTTTCAGACACTTGGATCATATTTCCACGATCCGAAGTACATTCATGACCATCTGGGGCAAGTATCTGCCGGAGTCGGGCCATGATGTCGCTGACGCGCCGAACTTCGAGCGCTACGGACCGGAGTTCGATCCGCGAACCGGCAATGGGGGCCTGGAAATCTGGGTCCCGGTGAAAAATTGAGACGGGAGCAATCGATTTAGAACAGGTTGCGGCCTGGCGGGAGCCCGCTGGCCGCAACCTTGCGTCGCTCCGGCCGTTATTGATGACATATGGCTGTCAGCGGGCTTGTCCCATGATAGGCCGCATCAACACGGGAGCAGACGAAATGCTGCAAGCTTGCCTCAACGGCGGTCGTAACCGCGATTTTCATACCGCCGTTCCCTATACGGCGGACGAGCTTGCCCGCGATGCCGCGCACGTGGTGGCTGCCGGTGCGAGCGAACTTCACATTCATCCGCGTGGTCCTGACGGCCTCGAAAGTCTTGCCCCGTATGATGTCGGCGCGGCCATCCGCGCGGTGCGTGAAAGCGTTCCGGAGGTACCGATTGGACTTTCGACCCATTGGCGCATTCCCCCAAGAGGCAGGGCACGCCAGACACCGATCGAGCAATGGCAGGATCTTCCGGACTACGTTTCGGTCAATCTGATCGAGGAGGATGCGGCCGAGGTCATGGCGCTCGTCTGGAGCAAAGGCATTGGTGTTGAAGCCGGCCTGTGGTCGGTGGATGATGCAGAGCGCCTCATAGCCCTTCCCGATGCGCAAAAATGTCTGCGGGTTCTCATCGAAATCAATGAACAGGATATTGACGAGGGGCTGGCCGTTGCGATGGGGATCGTATCGGTGCTCGAGCGGGCGAAGATGGAACTTCCAATTCTCCTCCACGGCGACGAAGCGAGTGTGTGGCCGATGTTCAACCTCGCTCTTGCGCGGGGCTACGATGGCCGTATCGGTCTTGAAGACGGCAGGCTTCTGCCTGAGGGCAAGGAAGCCGAGGACAACGCCGACCTCGTCCGCGCAGCCGCCGTTCTTGCCCGAGGCGGTGATACCATTCTCGGCACTGCAAATGAAAAGGGCCGCTGACGCGGCCCTTGCATGATCGACACGGAAGCTTACGCCTCGTCGTCGGTCTTCTTCTTGGCGGCCTTCTTTGGCGCTGCCTTCTTCGCCGGCCTCTTGGTCTCTTCCGGCTTGGCATCCGACTCGTCGTCAGCCATCAGTTCTTCCTTTGTCACCTTCTTGTCGGTGACGTTGATGTTCGACAAAAGGTGATCGACGACCTTCTCTTCGAAGATCGGCGCGCGCAGGTTATTGACTGCTTCCGGCGTCTTGCGGAAGAATTCATAGATCTGCTGTTCCTGGCCCGGATAGCGGCGAACCTGATCGTAGACGGCGCGCTGCAACTCTTCTTCGGTTACTTCGATGCCGGCCTTGTTGCCGATCTCGGAAAGAACGAGGCCGAGACGGACGCGGCGTTCGGCAAGATTGCGATATTCGTCGCGGGCTTCCTCTTCCGTCGTATCTTCATCCTCGAAGGTCTTGCCGGCTTCCTGGAGATCCTGACCGATCTGTGCCCAGATATTGTTGAACTCGGCGTTGATCAGGCGTTCCGGCGACTCGAACTTGTATTCGTTGTCGAGGGCATCGAGGATCTGGCGCTTGACCTTCTGGCGCGTAAACGTGCCGTACTGGCTTTCGATCTGCTCTCGAATAACTTGACGAAGACGGTCGGCGCTTTCGATGCCGAGCTTCTTCGCAGTCTCATCATTGATTTCAAGTTCGCCCGGCTTGGCAACTTCCTTGACAGTGATGTCGAAGGTCGCGTCCTTGCCGGCGAGATGCGCGGCGCCGTATTCGGCCGGGAACGTAACGTTGATCTGCTTCTCGTCGCCGGCCTTGACGCCGATCAACTGATCTTCAAAGCCCGGAATGAACTGGCCGGAACCGAGAACGAGCGTCGCGTCGGTATCGGCGCCGCCATCGAACGGCTCACCGTCGACCTTGCCGACGTAGTCCATGGTAACGCGGTCGCCGCTCTCGGCCTTGCCCTTCTTCGGTTCGAAGGTCTGGGCGGAGCTTGCAACGCGCTTGACCTGCTCCTCGACTTCCTCATCACTCACGTCAACGACTTCACGGGTCACGCTGATCTTCGACGCATCCTTGATTTCGATTGCGGGCAGAACTTCGTAGTTGAGAGAAAATTCGAAATCGGCTTCGCCGCTCAGAACCTTTTCCGCTTCCTTCTCGTCCTCGGTCATGACGACTTCCGGCTGCGTAGCCGACTTTTCGTTGCGCTCGGCGAGGATGGACCGCGAGGAATCGCTCAAGATCTCGTTGACGACTTCAGCCATGAACGACTTGCCGTACATCTTCCGCAGATGGTTCATTGGCACTTTGCCGGGGCGGAAGCCATTGATGCGCGCCTTGGCGCTGGCGCCCTTGAGGCGTTCGGAAAGCTTTGCTTCCAGATCCTTGGCCGGTACAACGACCTTGATCTCGCGCTTCAGCCCTTGATTGAGCGTTTCAGTAACCTGCATGTCCAAACCTTCACTTTTTTAACATTTGTCCCGCCGTTGCCGGCTCATTGGCCAAAATTGCGGGAGAAAACTGCCTGCCTTTGCGGCTTCCGGTGCGGATGGAGGAGCCTGGCTCGCCATCCACGTTGATTTTATTGCCTTATTTCCAGTGCAACTCTCATTTAGCGACACCGATTCTAACACAGAATGTGGCACAAAGTTGCGAAAGAAATTGCACCCTTACCGACTGGTGGCTCCCTTTACTTGCCTTGCGGGCAAAAATCAATGGCGGAGCCCCTCTGCGCCTTCGAGAAAATGCCCGCTTTGTGGGGGCACTTACCCTTCTTTCTCTACTCGCGATTGCGAGGTGACAACGAATTGGAACTATGCAAGTCTGGATTCGTGGGGTTCTGAGACAGGTGATGTCCGCGTCGCCCAAGCCGGGTGTACGACACATCCGGTTGAGGCACTCCACGTGAGCGTTGAATTCTGACTTTGCTTAACTAGACCCGATCGTCCGATGAATTGCAGTGACAGCCGCTCCAACCGGCTGATTTGTCTGGAAATTCATCCTGCGTGGCCGTTCGGTGTCGGATTGTCTTGGAGGCCTGCCCTTGTCACGAACGTTCATCTCCGCCGCTAAGCTCGGCCTTGCCGCTATTTTATTTGCCACCGCGGCATCGGCACAAGACGCCGCCGCCCCGCCTCCTCCACCCGTATCGGTTGCAAAACCCATCGTCCGCGATGTGATCGACGCCGATGAGTTCATTGGCCGGTTCGACGCCGTCGATCAGGTTGCGGTGCGCTCTCGCGTGTCGGGCTATCTCGATACTGTCCATTTCAAGGACGGCGCTCTGGTCAAGAAGGGCGATCCGCTCTTCACGATCGACCAGAGGCCCTTCCAAACCGCCCTCGACCAGGCGCAGGCGGCGCTCGAGGTTGCCAAGACGACCTTGACCTACGCGGAAGCGCAGTACAAGCGTACTGAATCGCTGACCGGAAGCGGAACCTTGTCGGTCTCGACGCTCGACGACCAGCGCCGCGCCTATCTTGCCGGCCAGGCCAGCGTACGCGGCGCGGAAGCGGCGGTCGCCCAGGCAAAGCTCGATATGATGTATACCGAAATTACCGCTCCGCAGGACGGACGCATCGACCGCAGGCTGATCTCCGTCGGCAACCTCGTCAATGCGAATGACACCATCCTGACAACGATCGTCTCGCTCGATCCCATTGATTTCTATTTCGACGTCGACGAGCGCAATCTGCTCGCCTATGCGCGTTCAGCGCGCGAGCGTGGCAGCGACCTGCAGGAAGGTGGCGGCGGACTTGAGGTGACGGTCCGACTGACCGACTCCAAGGAACCACCGGTAAAGGGCAAACTGGATTTCTCCGAAAACCGGCTTGACGCCCAGACGGGCACCATGCGCGTGCGGGCTCGTTTCGCCAACCCGGATTTCGTATTGCAGCCCGGACTTTTCGGCCGTGTCGAGGTATCGGCCTCGAACGTATATAAGGGTATCCTCGTTCCGGATGATGCTATCGGTGCCGACCAGAACGAGCGCATCGTCTACGTGGTCAGCGAAGATGGCACGGTTACGCCAAAGCCAGTCCGCGTCGGGCCGAAGCAATATGGCTATCGCATCATCCGCGAAGGCATGACCGGGGATGAAACCATTGTCGTCAACGGGCTGATGCGCATTCGCCCGGGCGTCAAGGTCAAGCCCGAACTCATAACCTTACCGCCCGAAGCCAATGCGCCGGGGGTCGGCCAATGAGATTCGCGCATTTCTTTGTCGACAGGCCGATCTTCGCATCCGTCCTGTCGATCGTTCTATTGATCGTCGGTGGCATCGCCTACACCCAGTTGCCGGTTGCCCAGTATCCGGAGATCGCGCCGCCGACGATTGTGGTGCGCACCTCTTATCCCGGTGCGGATGCGCAAACGATTGCCGACACGGTAGCCACGCCGATCGAGCAGGAAGTCAACGGCGTCGAGAACATGCTCTACATGTCCTCCTATTCCACCGCCGACGGATCGATGGCGCTGACGATCACCTTCAAGCTCGGCACGGATCTCGACCAGGCGCAGGTGCTGGTTCAGAACCGTGTTTCGATCGCCGAACCGCGCTTGCCCGAAGAAGTGCGGCGTCTCGGCGTGACCACGACGAAAAGTTCGCCTGACCTGATGATGGTCATTCACGTGCTTTCGCCGAATAATCGCTACGACCAACTCTACGTGTCCAACTACGCGCGCACCCGCATTCGCGACGTGCTGCTGCGGCTTGACGGTGTCGGCGATCTCACAATCTTCGGCGAACGCGAATATTCGCTGCGCATATGGCTCGATCCGCAGAAGCTCGCCGCCTACGGCATGACAGCGAGCGACGTCGTCCAGTCGCTGCGCGATCAAAACGTGCAGGTTTCCGGCGGGTCGATCGGCGGTCCGCCGACATCCGGCAACAATGCCTTCCAGTACACCGTGACGACGGAAGGACGTTTCAGCGACGCGAGACAATTCCGTTATGTCATTGTCAAGGCTACGGATACCGGGCGCCTTGTACAGCTCCAGGACGTCGCGCGCATCGAACTCGGCGCCAAGGACTACGTGACCAACAGCTACCTCGACGGCAGTCCGGCCGTGGCGCTCGGCATATTCAGCCGGCCCGGCACCAACGCCCTGGCTACCTCGGAAACCATCCAGGAGACGATGAAGGATCTCGCCAAGGATTTTCCCGACGGGCTGACCTACAATATCGTCTATAATCCGACCGAGTTCATCTCGGAATCGATCAACGAGGTCTATAAGACGATCATCGAAGCGGTCATTCTTGTTGCGCTTGTCGTCCTCGTTTTCCTGCAATCCTGGCGTACGGCGATCATCCCGATCGTCGCAATTCCGGTTTCCTTGATCGGAACGCTCGCCGTCCTCCTTGCCTTCGGCTTCTCCCTCAACATGTTGACGCTTTTCGGCCTCGTCCTTGCCATCGGCATCGTCGTGGATGATGCCATCGTGGTTGTCGAGAACGTCGAACGCAATCTGGCGTCCGGCATGTCTCCAAAACAGGCCGCTCACGTCACGATGGACGAAGTCGGAACCGCGGTTGTCGCCATTTCACTGGTGCTGATTGCCGTGTTCGTGCCCACCGCTTTCATTCCCGGTATTTCGGGGCAGTTCTATCTTCAGTTTGCAATCACGATCGCCGTTGCTACCGCGATTTCGGCGTTGAATTCATTGACGCTTTCCCCGGCTCTCGCGGCAATCGTACTGCGTCCGCACAGCCATGCCCATTCGCGAAATCCGGTTGCGCGTGCCGGCCGCTTCCTTGCCAATGGTTTCAATACCGGCTTCGACAAGATGGCGCATGGCTATTCGTGGGTCATTCGCCATCTGGTCGGTTCGACCGTCGGTCTTCTGGCGTCGCTGTTGGTCTTTGTTGGTCTGCTCGTCGCCACATGGTACATGGCCAATATCGTTCCGCGCGGTTTCATTCCCACGATGGATCAGGGCTATGCCATCGTCGTCGTCCAACTTCCGGACGGTGCGTCGCTGGAACGTACGGACGCGGTCATCAAGCGTGCTTCGGATATCGTCCGAAGCGTTCCCGGTGTGAGCCATGCGGTTGCCTTTGCCGGCTTCAGCGGTGCGACCTTCACCAATGCGTCGAATGCGGGCGTCGTCTTCGCCCCATTCAAATCGTTCGAGGAACGGCTTCCGCAGGGCCAGACGGCACAGTCCATCATCGGCCAATTGTTCGCCAAGATGCAGAGCATCCAGGAAGCCTTCATCATCGCCGTGCCGCCGCCCTCAATCCGTGGTATCGGCAATTCGGGCGGCTTCAAGATGCAAATTCTCGACCGCGACAATCCCGATATGCGCCGCATCCTCCCCCTTGCCTACCAGATGATGGCGGAGGCCAACAAGACGCCCGGCCTTACCGGCGTCTTCACCACCTTCTCAGCGTCGAGCCCGCAATACTTCCTTGAGATCGATCGCGACAAGGCGCGCGCGCTGAACGTGCCGATCCCCAACATCTTCGAAACGCTGTCCATCAATCTCGGCACATCCTATGTCAATGATTTCAATGCGTTCGGGCGCGTTTATCAAGTCCGGGCGCAGGCGGACCAACAGTACCGTGTCGACCGGGCTGACATTCTTGCGTTAAAGGTGCGCTCCGCAACGGGCGCGCTTGTCCCCCTCGGAACTTTGATCGAGATCAGGGACACGACTGGCCCGTCGCTGGTGCAGCGCTACAATATGTACGTGTCCGTGCCCCTGCAGGGTAACCCGGCACCGGGCGTTTCCACCGGCGACGCACTGGACAAGATGGAAGCGCTGGCGGCGAACACGTTGCCGCCCGGTACGACCTTCAACTGGACCGAGTTGGCGTTCCAGGAGCGCAGTACCGGCAATACGGCAATATATATCTTCGGGCTGTCGGTGGTGTTCGTCTTCCTGGCGCTCTCTGCCCAGTATGAAAGCTGGATCCTGCCCTTGGCGATCATCCTGATCGTTCCGCTCGCCGTGCTCGCAGCGCTGATAGGCGTGCATCTGCGTGGCATGGACAACAATATCCTGACCCAGATCGGGCTTGTGGTGCTGATTGGCCTTGCGGCAAAGAACGCGATCCTGATCGTCGAGTTCGCCCGCCAGCATCAGGACGATGGTGCGACGCCGGTCGAAGCCGCCATCGAGGCGAGCCGCCTGCGCCTGCGTCCCATCCTGATGACGGCGTTTGCGTTCATCTTTGGTGTGGTTCCGCTGATGATCGCAACAGGGCCAGGTGCGGAAATGCGTCAGTCGCTGGGTACGGCCGTGTTCTCCGGCATGCTCGGCGTCACATTCTTCGGGCTGTTCCTGACCCCGGTCTTCTACGTTGCCCTCCGTTCATTCGGGCGCAAGCGCAAACCGGTGGTCGAGGCTCCGGCGCGAGGCTTTTAGCCACGCGCTCAACTCCGGCAGCCAAGAACCGTCTTGCCTTAGAGGTCAGCCGGCACCAAACTAGGTGCTGAGGGCTGGCCCCCAATAACTCATGCGGAGCAAGAGATGATCATCACCGAAATGTCGCGGCGGGAAATCAAGGAACTGCTGTCCCGGGCCAGCATCGGCCGGCTTGCCTGCGCCAAGGACAATCAGCCCTACATCGTCCCGCTTCGCTTCGTCTATAATTCTGTCTACCTTTACTCCTTTACCACGGAGGGACAGAAAGTCGAATGGATGCGCGACAATCACAAGGTCTGCGTGGAATTCGATGAGATCGATGCGACCAATAGCTGGCTGAGCGTGGTCGTTACCGGCAGGTTCGAGGAAATGACAAAGGAACATGGTGCCGAACGGAACATGGCGCATGAACTGTTGAACAAGAAGGCTGAATGGTGGGAACCCGGCTATGTGAGGACGGTCATTCGCGACCAGGAGCGCCCGCTCGATCCGGTATATTTCCGCATCGCCATCACCGAAACAACGGGCCACAAGGCCGTCAAGGCGCATTAAGCAAAACGTGACAACGTTAATTTGCCGGCGTCACAGAATGTGAAGGCAGCCTTCCTATTGATGCAACCAACGTTACCCTGAATCGTTGTACAATCGAGGGGTTAACCAAAAGGAGCACCGCAATGGGAGGAACTTCAAATCAGCATTTCGTGCGCAGGATGCCGACTGCTTCCGATCATCTTATCGACACTATCAAGAAGGCAACACCCAAGCCGAAATTCAATCCGGAACGATTGTCAGATATCTTGAAGCGTTCGAAGGGCGCGTTTTCAATAACAAAAAGCAAGCCATCGAAGTAGGAATACCAGGAAATGTAAGCTGATTGCGAACGCGCCACGCGTTACTGTGCGTGGTGCGGATGGAGGGGCGCTTCCGTCGAAACCATACCGGCAACTGAAATTCCTATTTCCGCTCCAATTCAATGCCTTACGCTTGCATCGTCATTCAGGCTGTTACGAGCGTTTGTACCAGAGGTGTCCAGAATCTGTACCACTTCTAGGTCCATACGTGGTTGCCGATAAAACCGTCAGTCATGTTCTCGGGTTCTTCAAGGGTTTAATGCTAGGGCTTTTAGTTCCTTGCGCGCCGTTCCGAATGTACCGAGTTGGTACACCGATGCACCAACAGGCGAGAAGGTGAAGGCCCCGAATGGTTGCGCCAACAACTGATCGAGATACGCCGCGTTACCGACACCAATTGTGACGTGCGGGTTGAATTTCTCCCCTGCCGCGACCGTCGTGAAGTTAGCGACATACTCGATCAACGATTTCTGGATATCCGTGCCGCCCTCGTTGCTCACGAAGGCTGCGGGCATTCCGTTCTTTGTCATAAACGGTGCAATCGCCTCGATCAGTTGGTCCTGCAGTTGGCGCAGCTGCGACGTCGGTTCAACGACAATTCCGCCAAGGCCAAGCTTGTCATCGGGAATGTAGTAGTACTTGATCGCATTCAGCTTCCATCCCGTGGGCTGCGCAGCGGCCAGAACATTGTTGGCCGCCGCATATATCTTGTCGAGATCGGCGGTGACGACGAACTGCTGCAGCATCGTAACGTGCGGATGGTGCGTATCATCCAGCGCGAAGCCCTGTGGGAAATCCTTGAGCAAAAGCGCGTTAGCGGCTTTCGCATGTTGGATCATCGTGGCGTCGGGTTCGAGCGCAATGTCGATGGCAGTTACCGCGTTGTCGTCGGCTTGGGACGTTTGGGCAAAGCCCATGAGGCCCGCTGCGCAGACCAGCAGCGCGGCCAGGAACTTCAGAGGTTCGGACATTGGGATGCTCCCATTTTAGGTGGAGTCAGAGCACATGTCACCGTCATTGCTGTGATGAAGCCCTGCTCACCCAACCTCAATCCTACTATCTGATGGGCCGAATAGCTACCGGCCTACCTTCATCTGGGAACAGGTCCGCCAGTCCGATGACTGCTGTTCCACGACGTCGATGTATTTACGGCAATGGTGTCGGCTAAAAGCTCTCGTTGTAGTGGCTCATCGCGTTCGCCGTAGACCGGTTGTGCAGGATTGATCCCCAATTTGACCACTCTGCCATAGGCTTCCCGAAAGTCGTCCAGTGCGGGGGCTTTTTTCACGTAGTCCAAGGTCAGTCTCGTCATGGGTGGGGTCCATTCTTGTACCTGCGCTTGTACCAGAACGACGAGTTAGCTTAAGGATTACAGTAGGATAAGGCCTTCACAGCCGTTGTTGGTGCGGATGGAGGGACTCGAACCCCCACGGTCTCCCGCCAGAACCTAAATCTGGTGCGTCTACCAATTTCGCCACATCCGCAGATGGAGGCGTTGCCGCACCCCAAGCGCCGGTCTCTATAGCATCGTCATTTCTGGCGTCAAAGGAAAAAGGCTGCGCGCCAACAGCATTGTTTTAAGGCCGGTACCACGACCCGGTCTCCAAGGTCCCCTTGCCTGCCTATCAGTATGCGGGCTCCTCGTAGAGCACTTCGCCATTGTTTTTCAGAGCGCGTATCTGCGCGTCTCCTGAAGGCGATACTGCGATGACCGCCTCGATCCTACGCTCGCGCTGCTGATCTTCGATCACCCGCCCCTCGCCCTCCGGCACGTAATAGCGCTCGATGCCATATTGAATCCGCAGATCGTGATAAATGGCGGCATTTGCATATCCGGCAGTGCGGCCGCGCAACTGTATTTCGCCCGTCTCCAGGTTCTCACGCTTCTGCCAGGACGCGGTTCCAACGCCCCAACTGCCATCATCGGCCTGCTTTACAGTCACATAGATATCCGCGAGTCCGGTCGTCGCCGGCGGTGTACCTGTCACCTTGCTTGCCTCGATAGTGGAGATGCCGTAGCCAAGCGTGACATAGTCGCCGCGCAGAAAGTCGTGCGGATCGACTGGCTCCGTAAGAAGCGTGATATTCGTGCCATTGCGCAGGATCGAAGCGCGTTCGGCAACCATGGCGTAGAGGGCGCCCGACTGAAGGACCGCGACGACCGCCCCCATCCACACCAAGCGATTCATCTTGGAAATCATGCCGTTGCTTCCCTTTTCGGATTCTTCCTTTGAAGTCTGCGCTCCATTCTGACGACAAAGGCCGCGAGCAACAAAACCAGTATGCCAGCGCTCAGGAAGAAGCCCGCCGTGCCTATCATTGTTCCGATCGTCTGGAATGCCAGATAAAGCACCTCGAGCGAGAAGACCGTATAGGCGCTCCAGCGTACCGCGAGGTTACGGTGGCCAGAAAGCGCAAGGCCAGCGATTGAGCACCCCAGAATGGCAAAGCCGATGATTACCTGATTGGTGACCCCTTCGCTGAATTCGTCGAACTGAAAGACGAGGGCGATATTCAGCATGACAAAGCCGTATCCTCCGATCGCCTCGCTCCAGCCCGTCAGGCGCTGGGTTGTTCTGCTGCGCAAAGCGTCGACAAGGAACAGCGCTGCACCGAGGAGAGCCGCGACCCAAAGGATAGCGCCGTTGTCGAGATCGAACCGCACGACGAACACATAAGTGATCAGCAGGATGGCGATGAAGTGCCGCGCTGCCTGCGCTTTCGTATACCAGACAAGGCCCGCGCAGATGAGAGCAAGCACTGGTACCAGCCAGAGATAGCTCCACCGGTCGGAGGCGACAGGTTCGAGCGAAGCGAAAAGATAGAAGCCGCTGATGGCAACGCTTGTCGAGGTCAGCACCCTGGACCGCAGGAACAGTGCAGCGACCATTGTTCCTGCCACCCAGAGGAGTGCTGCGTCGGAGGTATCGCCGGACAGGTGATACATCTGGCCGACAAGGGCGATGCCGGCGCCGAATGTTATGGCGGCGATCAAGTAGAGCGCTTCGCTGAAGATCCTGTCGCCCAGACTCGCTCGCCAGGCGCCGCCCACATAGCCCAGGAAGATGACCGACACGATCAGTCCGAGGCGGACAAGACGTGGCATTAACTCCCAATTGGCCGCGATGAGCGAAACAATCGCCGCACCGAGCAAAACAGCTCCCAGGACCGCAAGGATACCGCCGAGTCCGAGACCGTGCCCCCTGCCGTCGATGTCCTTGCGCAAGCGCTCCGCAGTTGTCTCATCGATCAGGCCGTCTCGCTGCCAGCGCGCAATTTGTTTCTTTACGCCAATGGATATCGCCACGGTCTGCTCCTGAATCGCTCTCGCGAGTCTAGTCGCAATTGTGGTGCGAATCCACGCCCTGCCGCAATGGTGACATTTGTGCGACGCAACAATTAAGATCGATTAATGTTGCAATGCAACAATTGCATAGCTGATCTGCAATCTTGGCTCTGCAAATTCGGAGAGGGTTCTACTATCTTCCACTCAACGATCAAGAGTGATCAAGCAAACAACAACCGAAGTGGTGATTGAAATGAACCTTATCCGCTCCTACAGCAACTGGCGTCGTTATCGCGACACGGTTTCCGAATTGAACCGCCTGTCGACCCGCGAACTCAGCGACCTCGGCATTGCCCGTTCGGACATCCCGTACGTCGCCAAGAAGTCCGCAGTACGCTAATCGCATACAAGAATATCGCCGGAGCTTATCCTCCTCCCAAAAGCTCCCGCGATCAAAGGCCGATACTCTTCCTCCCAATCGGCCTTTACAAAACGGCACCCACCGCACCTCCTCCCGCGGTGGGTGTTGTTGTTTCTGGGCCTTCCTGGCACATCCCTGTTAGCGAACGCCGCCGTAACCCCTGCTCTTCCATTCTGCCAAGGTCATGACATCCGGCGGGCCACCACCCGGCTCGTACCATGAGTCAACCACCCAAAGCGTTCCGCTGGCGTCCTTCAAAACGGCGGTGAAATGTGGATAGCGTCCGTCGATGAAGCTTCCACGCGAAACCCGGCGCACGACCGTGTGAAATCGCAACGGGCCGGCATCCTGAAGATAGCGCAGGAAATGGTCGGTGTTGGTTGACTCGTCGACACAATCCATTTGCCCACGCTCACGGCCCTTGCCGAAATCCATCTTGGGCCGGTCGACGACGCCGATCACCCGCGTATTGCGGCGCTCGAACACTTGAACGGCCCCGCGTATGGCTGCGCGCTCGGCTTCAGGAGAGTTGCTTCCTGCCGCCATGATCGAAGCAATGCGCGAACGGTCGGCGCCCGTGAGCGTCACCTTCGTCTTGAAATAGCAGCCATAACCGTGGCAGACGCTGAAGGTTTGCGCCTGGGCGACAGAAATTGGACTGCAGATGAGGGCGAAAAGGAGATATTTGAGAACGGATCGGGAGAAGATGATCTGCATGCGAAGAGACTAACAATAGTCGTCGTTGAAGCCTATCATTTTGCATAATATGGTTGCTGCGATAATTCTTGGCTCGCAACCGCCTTCGCCTCGTCCTAATTGATGCGGGCTTCAATGCCATCGATACTGCGGATGCCTCTTCACGCTGGGTGCCGGGCAATGAGGGGGGCGAGTCCGAAACGATCATCGGTGAATGGATGAAATCGCGCAAGAACCGCGACAAAGTTGTGATCGTCACCAAGGTCGGTTCCGACATGGGCCAAGGCAGGAAGGATCTTTCGCCAGCTTATGTCGCCAAGGCCGCCGAAGCATCCCTGCGGCAATTACAGGTGGATACGATCGACCTCTACCTTTCCCATTGGCCCGACCCCGAAACACCCTACGAGGCGACACTCGGAGCCTACGCAACGCTCCTGAAGGCCGGCAAGATAAAATCGGCCGGCGCCTCCAATCTCGATGCCGAACAATTGCGTGCCGCGCTCGATGTTTCGAAGGATGAAAGCCTGCCGCGCTACGATGTGCTGCAGCCGGAGTACAATCTCTATGACCGCAACAGCTACGACGGACGGCTCCGCGACCTATGCATCGCCGAAGACATTGGCGTTATCACCTATTTCAGCCTCGCCAGGGGATTCCTTTCCGGCAAATATCGCGGTGAAGCCGACCTTGGCAAAAGCGCGCGCGGCGGCGGCATCAAGGATTACCTCAACCCGCGCGGTTTTCGCATCCTTGCTGCCCTCGACGACATAGCCGCCAAGCACAAGGCGAAACCTGCGGAAATCGCCCTCGCCTGGATCATGCAGCGTGAGGGCGTGACGGCTCCGATTGCGAGCGCGACGTCGCTGGGACAGTTGGAGAGCCTTATCAGAGCCGCGTCGCTCACCCTTTCACGTGACGACGTTGTCGACCTCGACAAAGCCAGCGCCTGAGCAACTTGACAGCGGGCCGCCGCATTCGCTCTGCGGCGGCTTTTGCGCATTGATGAGGACTGACAAAGCGTTTATTGGAAAGTCCATGTTGATTAAACCTGTACACATCATTGGCGGCGGTCTCGCCGGTTCCGAAGCCTCTTGGCAACTGGCGCAAGCCGGCGTGCCGGTAATCCTGCATGAGATGCGCCCCGTGCGCGGCACGGACGCGCATAAGACGCATGGCCTTGCTGAGCTCGTCTGCTCAAACTCGTTCCGATCCGACGATGCCGAGACCAACGCGGTTGGCGTTCTCCATGCCGAAATGCGGCTTGGCAACTCCCTGATTATGGCCGCGGCCGACGCCCACCAGGTACCTGCCGGGAGCGCGCTCGCCGTCGACCGTGAGGGCTTTTCGGAAAAAGTAACCGCAACGCTCGAGGCGCATCCGCTCATAAAGATTGAACGCGAGGAAATCACCGGCTTGCCACCGCAAGACTGGGACAAGGTCATCATCGCGACAGGCCCGCTGACCGCGCCTTCGCTCGCCGAGGCGATCGGCCGGGAGACCAGTGCCGATGCCCTCGCCTTTTTTGATGCCATTGCGCCGATCGTGCATTTCGACGCGATCGACATGAACGTCTGCTGGTTCCAGTCGCGTTACGATAAGGTTGGGCCGGGTGGTACCGGCAAGGACTATATCAATTGCCCGATGACGAAGGAGCAGTATGAAGCCTTCGTGCAGGCGCTGATTGACGGCGAAAAAACCGAGTTCAAGCAATGGGAAGGCACACCCTATTTCGACGGTTGCCTGCCCATCGAGATCATGGCCGAACGGGGGCCAGAGACCCTGCGCCACGGTCCGATGAAGCCAATGGGGCTCACGAATGCACACAATCCGACAGTGAAGGCATATGCTGTTGTTCAGTTGCGCCAGGACAATGCTCTCGGCACGCTGTACAACATGGTCGGCTTTCAGACCAAGCTGAAGTATGGCGCGCAGACCGAGATATTTCGGATGATCCCCGGCCTCGAGAATGCAGAATTTGCCCGCCTAGGCGGGCTGCATCGCAATACGTACCTGAATTCACCGGTACTCCTTGACCCGACACTGCAGCTCAAAAGCCGGCCTGGCTTGCGCTTTGCCGGCCAGATCACCGGATGCGAGGGCTACGTGGAATCTGCCGCCATCGGTCTCCTTGCCGGCCGCTTTGCCGCCGCCGAGCGGCTTGGCCATCCCGTCACGCCGCCTCCGCCGACAACCGCTTTCGGCGCACTGCTCGGGCACATCACTGGCGGCCATATCGTTACCGAGGAGGAACCAGGCAAGCGCTCCTTCCAGCCGATGAATGTTAACTACGGCCTATTCCCGCCGATCGAGGCGCCAAAGGCCGAAGGCAAGCGGCTGCGCGGCAAGGAAAAATCAAATACCAAGAAGCGCGCGATGAGTGCCCGCGCCCTCGCCGATTGCCGCGCATGGTTGGGATTGCCGGCGATTGCCGAAGCGGCGGAGTGAAGAGCTATCCGCGCAACCTAGCTGATCGAAGCGCGCAGCATGGCCCACTGACGGCGCAGCGGCGAAATATTCGCAACTTCGTTTGCGGCATCCACGCCTTTTGCTTTCAGCTTTTTCAGGTAGATTGGCGTAAGCCTTGCTGGCAAATAGGCCGGACGCAGGCTGACGGGTAGTT
Organism: Phyllobacterium sp.; assembly: GCF_037994425.1. Taxonomy (NCBI): domain Bacteria; kingdom Pseudomonadati; phylum Pseudomonadota; class Alphaproteobacteria; order Hyphomicrobiales; family Phyllobacteriaceae; genus Phyllobacterium; species Phyllobacterium sp. The sequence continues at coordinate 13,799 of NZ_JBBNAM010000151.1, read as the reverse complement.
CCTTCGTACCCGCTTCAAACTTTGCCAAATGGTCTTCTGCAAGCGCAATCATGGCGGCGACTGCCCGTGCGATCGCTTCTCTATCCTTGCCGTCGAGGAGGTTTTGTGGGCTGCAACCGACGGCCGCAAGAATATCGGCCGGAACGTAAATCTGGCCGCGTCGCCTATGCAGTGGCAAAAGCCGCAGCAAGCCGGCAATCGCCTGGGCGACACCGGCATGTCCGGCTACATCGGCATGCGTCGGAGCGGCATCCTCATCCAGCACCAGTGACGCCAACTGGATCAAAGCCGACGCGGTCTCGCCACAATAGCCCTCGAGGTCGTTCCGGCTCGGCATCGGATCATCATAGAGGTCGAATATGCGCGCTTCGCAATAGTTGTCGAACGCGTGCCTTGGGAGATCGAATGTGTTGATCGTATCGAGGAGGGCAGCTGCAACGGGATTGGCGGAGGCCGCCCCATGCTCGGTTCCATTGATCAGATCACGCCACCATTGCAGGCGCACCTCGCCGGGTAACGGATCGTGAATGAGGTCGCGAATGCGGGCGATCTCCGCATTGAAGGCGTAGAGGGAAGCGAGCGCGCTTCGCTTCGCCTGCGGTGCATAGAGAATCGATACATGGCGATCCGGATCCGCATCACGCAAGAATTGCATGCAGTAGGTTTCATTGGCGTTCATCGCGCTGCAGAAGCCTAGTCGACCGCGATCAAGGCAGCCGCCACCGCCCGATCCTCGGCTAGCAGGACGTTATATGTCCGCACTGCCGCTCCCGTACTCATCGGATCAGCGGAAATGCGGTGTTTGCGCAACGCGTCGCGCAGTTCCTGCGGCAATCGGCGCAGCTCCGATCCGGTGCCAACCAGAAGGATCTCGATATCGTCCGCTTGCTCGATGACGAGCGACAGGTCCGCGACAGTCAGGGCAGGCGGGGCTTTCGGCTCCCAGCCATGAATGCCCGACGGAAGGCATAGGATCGAACCGCGATGGGACATGTCGGAAAAGCGAAAGCCGCCATTGCCATAGGCATCGATCGGCGCGCGCCCCGGAAAGTGGGCGTCCCGGATTTCAATGCCCTTAGCCAACTCCTTAAACTCCGTTCTGCTCAGAGGTTGTCGCCGCCGCTGAATCGTCGATCACATCGCGACCCTTAAGGCCAAACAGCATCAGAAGCGGCCCGGCAACGAAAATCGAGGAATAGGTTGCAACGACGATACCAACTGCGATGGTCAACGCGAATGATCTTACATCTTCACCGCCATAGATGTAGAGCATGATGAGGGCGAGAAACGTGGCCAGCGATGTCAGGATCGTGCGCGACAGGGTCTGATTGATCGACGCATCGAGTATAGCGGAAAGGGACATCGCATTGCCATGCCGCCTGAGGTTTTCGCGTACGCGGTCGTAGATGACCACCGTATCGTTGAGCGAATAGCCGACGATGGCAAGCAGCGCCGCGATGCTCCAGAGATTGAATTCCATCTGGAAGATCACGAACATACCGACAATGAGAACCACATCGTGAATCGTGGCAAGGATCGCGCCGAGCGCGAAATGCCACTCGAACCGGAACCAGACATAGGCAAGGATCGCGACCAGCGAAAGGACCACCGCTAGCGCGCCCGCCTGCGACAAACCACTCGAAACGGATGGACCGATCACGTCGACCCGGCGGAAATCATAATCGTCCTGCAGTTCGCCGCGGATCTTGACGCCTACGGTCTGCTCGGCATTTTCGCCCTCGCCCTGGCTGCCGACGGTTATCAAGGCGCGGTCGTCCGATTTGAACGGTTCGATCTTGACCTCGCCGATATTCAGATCGTCGAGCCGGCTGTAGACGTCGTCGAGGTCGATCGGCCCCTGGCGCGACTGGATTTCGACCATTGTGCCGCCCTTGAAATCGATACCGAAATTCATGCCGACGATTGCGAAAAGCACGATCGCAGCAATGCTCGACAGGGCAGAAAAACCGAGCGTTAGCCCGCGCAGCTTCATGAAGGGAATTCTAGTATCGTTCGGCACAAGCTTGAGCGGCGCGCCGGGCACTTCCTTCGGCTTCGAACGCTGCACCCACATCGATATGAGCCAGCGGGTCAAAGTAAAGGTTGTGAAAAGCGTCGTGACGATTCCGATGGTGACCGTCAGCGCGAAGCCATGCACAGGGCCGCTACCGAGGATAAAGAGGACCAGTGCGGCAATCAGGGTGGTGACATTGGCGTCGACGATCGTCGCAAGCGCCCGGGAGAAACCGGAGTCGATGGCCTGGATCACCGAAAAGCCTGCCCGGCGGTCTTCGCGGATGCGCTCGTAAATAAGAACGTTCGAATCCACCGCCATGCCGATGGTCAGCACGATACCAGCAACGCCGGCAAGCGTCAGCGGCGCGCCGAAAAGCGTCAGCACGGCAAGGATGAGGAGCACGTTGACCACAAGCGCCACGCTGGCAATGACACCGAGGAAACCATAGGTGAGCAGCATGAACAGGATGACGAGTGCTGCGCCGATAAGCGCGGCGATCTTGCCGGAAGTCACGGCCGCGGCGCCAAGGTCAGTGCCGATAGTGCGCTCTTCGATCACCGTCACATCGGTTGGCAAGGCCCCTGCCCGCATGACGAGCGCAAGATTGCTTGCACCGGAGAGGTCGAAATTACCCGTGATCTGCCCGGTATTGCCGGGGATTGCCTCGCTGATGAGTGGAGCGGAGAGGACCTGATTGTCGAGCACGATCGCGAATGATTGACCGACATTGGCCTTGGTCGCCTTGGAAAAACGGTCGGCACCGATGCTGTCGAGCCGGAACGTCACAACGGGCTCCTGCGACGCGGTATCAATGCCGGCCTGCGCATCGACGAAGTTCTTGTTGGATACCAGCGGCTCGGTCTTTACAAGATAGGGAACTGGCGGATCGTCGAAGGAGTAGACGATCTCATCGCCTTCAGGCGGGGTTCCATCGACCGCCTGCTGTACAGGCACCGACGAGTCCACCATCTGGAAACTGAGCTCGCCAGTCAGGCTCAAAATGTCCTTGAGCAGCTGTGAATCGTAAAGGCCCGGCACTTCGACTAGGATACGTCCGTTGCGCTGCCCCTCGACATTGGGGTTGGTATATCCGAGCTCGCTCAAACGGCGGGTCAGGACCCCCATCGTTGCTTCGGTATCTGGAAGATGGTCCTTGTCGACCTGAAGGCCGATACGTGACCCGCCTTCGAGATCGAGGCCGAGCGCAAGCTGTTTCTTGGGCAGCCAGTCCGGAAGCTTTACAAGCTGATCCTGCGTAAAGAGATTGGGAAGCACCAATACAACGGCTGCCAGAACGACGGCCCAAATGAGTACGGTCTTCCAGCGGCTGAAATAGAGCATACGGCAATAACCTTCGGCATAGAATCAACAGGGCGGCTCGATGGCCGCCCCGTAACTATGCCTTATTTCTTGTTATCGGCAACCGGTTCGCCCTTGACCCGCACATCCGCCACCATGCCGCGCAAGACGCGCGCCTTGACGCCCTCGCCGATCTCGACGTCGAGTTCGCCCGTATCCTCGTAAACCTTGATGACCTTGGCAATGAACCCGCCGCCAGTAATGATCGTGTCGCCGCGCCTGATGGCCTTCAACTGCTCCTCGCGCTTTTTGGCCGCCGTGCGCTGCGGACGGATGATCAGGAAATACATGATCACGAAGATGAGGATGAATGGCAGAATGCTCATGAGCATTTCCGGTGCGCCGCCGGCACCCGTCGCCTGTGCATATGCAGGAGTTACGAACATTGAGACAAACCTCCAGAGAAGACCTATTTTGATTATACCAGAGCCAGCGCAATACAATGTTTGCGCTGGCAAAAGCAACCTTACAAAACCGTGAGTGCCGCTTTTCGATTTATCGTCAACATGATAGTTGCAAGTGCGCAGATAAAACAAAGGCTTGATGAGAATGTCACGGGAATTGCTGACGGATAAACTTGATCGCTTGATTGACGTGCTCGAGCGCATGGCTCCGCCCGAGCCGCAGCCGGTCGATCTCGATGTCGCCGACTGTTTCGTATGGAATCCGGACCACCTGGCCTTCGATCCTGTCAGCAAGGTCAACCGTGTCGACATCTCGCTGATCCGCGGTGTCGACAATGTCCGTGATATCCTTTTCGACAATACCAGGCGCTTTGCCGAGGGCTTTCAGGCCAACAATGTCCTTCTGTGGGGCGCGCGCGGCATGGGCAAATCTTCGCTCGTCAAGGCGGTGCATGCCTCCGTCAATGCGGCCTCCGGCGAGGCAGGCCATCCACTCAAGCTTGTCGAAATTCACCGCGAGGACATAGGCAGTCTCCCCGCTCTCATGGCAGCCATCAAGGATACGGACTACCGCTTCATCCTGTTCTGCGACGACCTTTCCTTCGACCATGACGACACATCCTATAAGTCGCTGAAGGCGGCACTTGAAGGCGGCGTCGAAGGCAGGCCTGACAATGTCATTTTCTATGCGACGTCCAACCGGCGGCATCTGCTGCCGCGCGACATGATCGAGAATGAGCGTTCCACAGCCATCAATCCCTCGGAGGCCGTGGAGGAAAAAGTATCCCTGTCAGACCGCTTCGGTCTCTGGCTTGGCTTTCACAAATGCAGCCAGGATGACTATCTTGCCATGATCGACGGTTACGCGGCACATTTTGACCTTGCGGTGAAAAAGGAACATCTCCATGCCGAGGCGCTCGAGTGGTCGACGACGCGCGGATCGCGTTCGGGTCGCGTTGCCTGGCAATTCACGCAGGATCTCGCCGGACGCCTCGGCAAAAAGCTCTAACGTGCGGCAGGGATTCAGCCTGCCGCCTTGTCCAACGCTTCTTCGGCCCATTGGTTGAGGCTTTTACCGGCTCGCTCTGCGGCAAGCGCAGCACGGCGATGTACTTCCGGCTTCACCCTGAACATCATCTTACCGGAAAATGGCTTTTGGGGCTCCTTGCCGATCTTGGCACACGTCTCAATATAGTCATCAACGGCTTCGTGAAATGCCGCCTTCAGATCAGCCACCGTATCGGCATGAAAACCAACGCCATCCGTGATGTCAGCAATTTTACCGAAGAAGATTTCATCCTCGTCATCGTATTCGATACGCGCTGTATAGTTCTTATAGTGCATGACATTCATGGTTTTATTCCAATTCTATCTAGAAAGGATCGCACGGCGCGCACCTGATAACGCTTGGCTTCCTTGGAGGGATGGGGCCTATGGAAGCTTTCCACCTCTCCATCTTTTTCAAATTTCACACGGGAACCACTACCCTCGATCGTTTTTGCGCCCACACTGATGAGCAAACGTTCAATATCTGACCATGCAATGGAACCGGAAACTGGGTCGACGAAGACTGCGATCAAGGTCTTCCTGTGCCTGCTATTCACAAAAATCCTTTATCAAATATACGATCTGCAAGCATCAATTGCTAGCATAATAAGGGGTATGAAAACAAAAGCCCGCGACATGCGCGGGCTTTTCCATTTGTTCGTCCAGTACGATCAGGACTCGAGGAATTTCGTCGGATCGACTGGCGTCGAATTCTTGCGAACCTCGAAATGCAGCTTGGGCTGGGTAGCGTTGCCGGTCATGCCGGACTTGCCAAGTTCTTCGCCGCGTTTAACCTTCTGGCCACGCTGCACGTTGAGCTTGCTGGCGTTTCCGTAAACAGTTACGAGCCCGTTGTCATGGCGCACGAGGACGGTGTTGCCGAATTCCTTCAACCCGTCGCCCGAGTAGATGACGACGCCATTTTCAGCGGCCTTGATCGGTGTGCCTTCCGGTACGGAGATGTCGATGCCATCGCTTCCCTTGCCATAGTTGGCAACGACGCGGCCGCGTACCGGCCAGCGCATACCGGAGACGCCGGTAGCGGAAGGTGCAGCCGCCACATCTTTCTCAGCGTCGTCGATAACCTTTTCGCTCGCCTGCGGCGGCGTATAGGGCTTGGCCTGACCGTCCGGCTGGGCGGAAACGGCCGCTCCCGGTGCGGCTGCAGTCTGCGGCGCGGCATTAGCGACGACCTTCGGCTGCTCTGCAGGCGGGGTCGATGCGGTCTTGACCTGATCGACTGACCCTTTCGCCTTCATGTTATTAGCGACATTCTGCGCAAGCGAACCGCTCGAAGGCGGAATGATCAAGGATTGGCCGATGCGGACCGTACCGGTCGTCATATTGTTGGCCTGCTTGATGGCATCAACATTCGCGCCGGTTTTCCGCGAAATCGCATGCAGCGTATCACCGCTTTGTACGATATACGAACCGTTGTTATTAGCCGGCGTTGTATTTTTGGTTGTAGAGGCGGGCTGTGCTGTCTTTACCTGCGGCGCTTGCGGCAACACGGCAACACTGTTTGCAGAATTATGGGCTGGCTGGGCAGGCATGCGTGCTTCACGTCCGTCGGGAGTCTTCAAGGTGTTTGTACTGGAGCCAAGGGGCGCCGCCTTCATGGGCTGGACCGGCTCGGCGGATGCCATCTGCTGGCCGCGCGTCGGGGCGCTAGCAACCGGTGGAAGCGCCGGACGCGCCGGCTGTGAGGATACCGGCGGCAGGGCCGATGTGCTTGCCGCACCAACCGGTGGCAGGCTGCCACGCTGGACTTTGCCGCTGCCGACCGAAGCAGTCTGCGTCGAATCGACTGGTGGCGTATAGGGCTGCGGCCCGTTGTTCTGCGCCATGATCGAACGCTGGTTGTCGCTATAGCCGGAGCTGAAGTCGGCGCTGGTGAAGCGCTGCACGCCGGAGCTGCAACCTGCAGCCAATCCAGCAACCGTAAGAATAGCGGCATTTAGAGCCAGCCGCCGTGACGCTTTGTCTAATGTACTCAAACGCATCGCATGTCCCGCCCGTACTCAATACAAGAATATTGGCACCATTAGATCGCGTTAATGTTACCCGACGGTTAAAGTGCTCATAAAATTTGCGAAAAATTCACCAAACCCGTAAACGGTTGCGCCTTCCCCGGCAACATCGAGGTTGTGCACTGCGAACGGCGCAGGACCAATGCTACGGAACAGGAACTGTGCCGGGTGTGGTCAGAGGGCCGCAGCGACGCCTTCGATCAACGGCAGGAAACGCACCGACATCAAGTCCTGGCGCTCGAAACGGCTGCCGATCTTGGAGAGCCGAGCCATGACCTGCCTACCTTCGACCGCCCCGATCGGCGCGATCATCACGCCGTTCGAAGAAAGAAGGTCGACGAACTGGCGCGGCAAGCTCTCAAACGATCCCCAGACGACAATCCGGTCGAACGGACCGTCATTGACAAGGCCGTGCCTGCCGTCGGCATGCTTGATAAAGGTGTTTTCGATTTTCAGGGCCTGCAGCCGCTGCTGTGCAAGGTCGGCGAGCGTTTTGTACCGTTCAAGCGTCAGGACCCGTCCCGAGAGGCGCGCCATGACAGCTGCGGTAAAGCCCGTCCCGGTCCCGATTTCCAGGACGCGGTGCGTCGGCTCGAGGTCGAGCGACTTGATCAGTTGTGCCTGAAGGTCAAGCCCTTCCATGACCTCGCCACACTCGATCGGCAGCATGCCTTGGCCGTAGGCTACAGTGCCGAGGTTGCCATTGACGAACGCCATGCGTGGTGTCGCCTCGAACGCGCCGAGCAGCCGCTGGTCCGTAATTCCTTGCGAGCGCATGCGCAGGACGAATGCGGCAAATCCTTCCCGTTCAGAAAGCGCAGGCTTCATGCGAAGGCATCCTCCAGCGCAGCCCGCGTTTCATGCGCGGTAAGGTCGAGCTGCAGGGGAGTTATCGAAATGAAGTTCTTGCGGATCGCCGCCACATCGCTGTTCTCGGCAGGCACATCCTTGCCGCGACCGTAACGTAGCCAGTAATAGGGGAGACCGCGACCGTCGTGGCGCTCTTCGATGGCCAGCCCGTGTGAAAGCTTGCCCTGCACGGTCACCCGGGTTCCGGCGATATCGGCAGCATCGCAGCTAGGGAAGTTGACGTTGACGAGTACGCCCTTGGGCAATTCGACGGCGAGCAATTTCTTCAAAAGCGCGGGCGCACGTGCCTCGACGACCTCCCACGGCAGGACGCGCGCGCTGCCGTCGAGATTGTATTCCTGCGAGAGGGCAATCGACTTGATGCCAAGGAGCGTGCCTTCGATTGCGCCTGCGACAGTACCCGAATAAGTAACGTCGTCAGCCATGTTCGAGCCGGAATTGACTCCCGAAAGGATCAGGTCTGGCGGTTGGGGCATCAGATGCTTCACGCCCATGATCACGCAATCGGTCGGCGTTCCGCGCAGTGCGAAATGGCGCTCGTCGATCCGGCGCAGACGTAGTGGATTGGAAAGCGTGAGCGAGTGCGCAAGGCCACTCTGGTCGGTCTCCGGCGCAATTACCCAGATATCGTCTGAAAGCGATCGGGCGATGCGCTCAAGCACACTCAGACCTTCCGCATGAATTCCATCATCGTTGGTCAGAAGTATGCGCATCGCCCTACCCTTGTTGTTAAGCGGCTCTTTCGATCCGTGTCAGCCCACCCATATAGGGCAAGAGTGCTTGAGGAACCGTAACGCTGCCGTCCTCATTCTGGTAATTTTCGACAACGGCGATAAGCGCGCGTCCGACCGCGACACCGGATCCGTTGAGCGTGTGGACGAAGCGCGTCGACTTCTCACCCTCGGGACGGTAGCGCGCATTCATGCGGCGTGCCTGGAAATCGCCGCAGACGGAGCAGCTCGAAATCTCGCGATAGGTCTTCTGGCCCGGCAGCCAGACCTCGATATCGTAAGTCTTCTGGGCGCCGAAGCCCATGTCGCCTGTGCAGAGCGTCACGGTGCGGAAGGAAAGATCGAGCCGCTTCAGGACTTCCTCGGCGCACGACGTCATCCGCTCGTGTTCCTCAACGGAGCGATCCGCATCGGTGATCGATACCAGTTCCACCTTCATGAACTGGTGCTGGCGCAGCATGCCGCGCGTGTCGCGCCCGGCGGATCCCGCTTCCGAGCGGAAGCAAGCGGTCAGCGCGGTCATGCGGATCGGCAGCTCTCGTATGTCGAGGATTTCCTCGCGCACCAGATTGGTCAGCGGTACTTCGGCGGTCGGAATGAGATAGCGTCCATCCGTTGTCTGGAACAGATCCTCGGCAAATTTCGGCAGCTGTCCGGTACCGTACAGAACCTCGTCATTGACGAGCAACGGCGGGCTCACTTCCGTATAACCGTGCTCCTTCGTATGGAGGTCGAGCATGAACTGTCCAAGCGCCCGCTCGAGCCGTGCAAGCTGGCTTTTCAGAACCGTGAAGCGACTGCCCGATAGGCGCGCCGCGCGCTCGAAATCCATATAGCCGAGTTGTTCGCCGATTTCGAAATGCTCTTTCGGCTCGAACGCGAAATTCTTCAACTGGCCAATACGATGGACTTCGACATTGTGAGATTCGTCTTTGCCAACAGGTACGCTGTCGAGCGGAATGTTCGGCAGTACCGACAGCGCTTCGTTGAGCGTGCGGTCGAACTGCCGCTCTTCCTCTTCTGCCGACTGCAAGAACAGCTTGATCTCAGCGACCTCGCCCTTGAGACGCTCCGCTGTCGCCAGGTCCTTGGCGCCCATGGCCTTGCCGATCTCCTTGGAGGCGGCGTTCCGGCGCTCCTGCGCCTCCTGCAGCTTGGCAATGTGCTGGCGGCGCTTTTCGTCGAGCTCGATCAGGCGGGACGATGCCGGCTCGTTGCCCCGTTTGGCCAGAGCTGCGTCAAGCGCTTGCGGATTCTCGCGGATCCATTTGATGTCGAGCATGGGAGTAAAGCCGTCTTGGATGTATTGAATTGGCATGTGGGCACAAAGGCCCGGCGAAATCGGAGACCGTCAGGAAGAGATTTCGCTTGAGCCCGATTGCGCTTCGGCATCGGCCGCCGCACGCTTCTTCTCGACCAGACGCACCATCCAGATGGAAATCTCGTAGAGAATGATCGTCGGGAGCGCAAGACCGATCTGGCTGACCGGGTCCGGCGGGGTAATCACCGCGGCAACTATGAAGGCGATGACGATGGCGTATTTGCGCTTCGATTTCATGCCATCATAGCCGACGAGACCGACGCGGGCGAGAAGCGTCGCGATGACCGGAAGCTGGAACACGAGGCCGAATGCGAAAATCAGCGTCATGATTAGGCTGAGATATTCGGAAACCTTGGGCAAAAGCGAGATCTGTACTTCTCCGGCGACGCCCTGCTGCTGCATGGCGAGGAAGAACCACATCACCATTGGCGTGAAGAAGAAATAAACGAGCGCTCCCCCCATGAGGAAGAGAATCGGCGATGCAATAAGAAACGGCAGGAACGCCATGCGTTCATTGCGGTAGAGGCCGGGCGCGACGAATTTGTAGATCTGAGAGGCAATCACCGGGAACGCCAGCACAAGTCCGCCGAACATTGCGATCTTGACCTGCGTGAAGAAGAACTCCTGTGGCGCCGTGTAGATCAACTGCGCCTTGGCCGGATCGAAACCCGCCCAGCCCACGGCCCATTGATAAGGAATAACGAGAAGATTGAAGAGTTGCTTGCCGAAGTGGAAGCATCCGAGGAACGCAACGAAAAAAGCCAAGAGGGCCCAGATCAGGCGTCGACGCAATTCTATGAGGTGCTCGATCAGCGGTGCCGAGCTCTTGTCGATGTCGTCGTCGTACTTGTTCAAGATGGTGTCCCCGTATCGCCGGTCTTGGCGCGCGGCTTGGATGCCCTTTTTGCGGGTGCCTTGGCAGGCTTGGCCTCAGTCATCTTGGCTGCAGCGGGCTTTTCACTGGGAGCCCTCGCTTCGGCGGCCTTTTCCGTCGTCGCTTTCGCCTTCCTGGCAGCAACTTTCTTCGCTGGCGCTTCGGTCTTTGCCTTTGTCTCGACGACTGTATTCGCCGCAGCAGTCTGCGTTGCGGCCGGCAGCGGTTCCATCACCTGGGGCTGAAGTTGTACTGCGCCGGGCGCACTGGGATCGGGTACAGCTACGTTATCCTTGGCGGTAGCCGCCACATCCTTGAGACTTGAGCGAATATCTTCACCGATCGTCCGCACAGGATCGAAGACCTTGCGGATGTCGCTACGGGGATCAAGGCTCTTGGCGTCGTTGATGATGTCGCGGACATCATCAAGCTCAGCCTCTTTGAGAGCCTCATCGAACTGGCGGCGAAACTCCCCCGCCGTCGCGCGGAATTTCGCGGTCGCCTTGCCAAAGGCGCGCAGCATCTTCGGCAAATCCTTCGGACCGACCACCACGATCAGGACGATCACGATAACCAGGATTTCCGACCAACCAACTTCAAACATTCAACATGCTCCAGGGCGGCAAATGTGCCGCGCCCATGACAAGGCTAATCATTGCCAATCAAGACTTGGTCGTCTTTTCCTTGACTGAGTTCACAGGCTGGCCGGTCTGGTTGTCGATCGTCTTTGAGCTGTCGGCAGTGGCCTCGTCGTCGTCGCTCATGCCGCTCTTGAAATTCTTGATGCCCTTGGCAACATCGCCCATGAGTTCAGGAATCTTGCCGCGCCCGAACAGAAGAAGCACGACTGCAAGCACGATAAGCCAGTGCCAGATTGAAAAACTACCCATATTTTCCTCACATTCGCCCAATGGTTCGGGCTGATCTATGCCTTTTCCCCGTGCTTTTCAAACACTAGAGCTGCTTGCTCTTTCACATTCATGTAAGCGACACGCAAGGCCCAAGTTGAAAACCCGCACAAAATCTTGCGCGAAGGGTTGTTTAAGCCACATTATCCTTAAGTCGAAAGCTTGTCTCAATCATGTTCGACGCGTGGCGTCAAAAGACCAAGCTCTTCGAGATCGATGTCCGTCAACGGATCTTCGTCATCGGTCAATTCATCCGGATCATTGGTAGGGACCGGAACGGAGAAATTCACGGGCATACGCGGCGAGAGCAGGCCAGCCCCGCGCAATTCGTCAATGCCGGGCAGATCGCGCACCTCTTGCAGACCGAAATGATCGAGGAACGATGCCGTCGTGCCATAGGTAATTGGCCGTCCGGGAGTGCGCCTGCGGCCACGAAACTTGATCCAACCCGTCTCCATCAGGACATCAAGGGTCCCTTTCGAAGTCTCGACGCCGCGGATGTCTTCCAATTCCGCGCGTGTCACCGGCTGGTGGTAAGCGATGATGGCGAGAACTTCGAGCGCCGCGCGCGACAGTTTCTTCTGCTGCACCGCTTCGCGGTTCATCAGGAAGGCGAGGTCCGCGGCGGTGCGAAACGCCCAGGCGCCACCGACCTGACGCAGGTTGATCCCACGCTTTGAATAGAATTCCTGCAACTCGCCGAGGAGTGCCGGGACATCGACCCCGGACGGCAGACGCTCCTGCAACGCCCTCTCTGTAACTGGCTCAGCCGATGCGAAAAGAATGGCTTCCACCATGCGCAGGGCTTCGGAAACGCCTACCCGGGCCGTCCAGCTTTCGCCCGGCTCAATCATGTCCTCGTCGTCAATGGCGTCGCGAATGTTGTCAGCCATTGACGACATCCTCCGTCGGCTCGAAATAAGGTTCGATCGCCTTGGCTGGCCTGTTACGCAGGTAAATCGGATCGAAGGCGGCTGTCTGGCGAATTTCAAGGTGGCCTTCGCGCACCATTTCGAGAGTTGCGGCAAAGGAACTCGCAATAGCGGTTACCCGTTCCGCCGGCGAGACGATGTATTCAAGCAGATACTGATCGAGCGCGGTCCAGTCCTTCGTCTCACCGACGAGGCGCATGAGGATTTCACGCGCATCCTTGAGCGACCAGACGGTGCGCCGGGCAATCTGAACCTGCGACACTGCCCGCTTCTGCCGTTGCGATGCATAGGCGGTCAGGAGCTCGTAAAGTGTCGCCGCATAGGTATTTGTCTGGTCGACGATAACGGCCTCAGGCATGCCGCGCGCAAAGATATCGCGTCCGAGGCGCGGGCGATTGACGAGCTTCATCGCGGCATCGCGCATCGCCTCGAGCCGCTTCAGCCTGAATTGGAGGGTAGCCGCAAGTTCCTCGCCGCTTTCGCCATCATCGCCAGGCGACTTCGGTATCAGCAGCTTGGATTTCAGATAGGCGAGCCAGGCTGCCATCACGAGGTAATCGGCTGCGAGCTCAAGCCGCAACGCTTGGGCCTGGCGAATAAAGATCAGATACTGTTCGACAAGGGCGAGCACCGAAATACGTGCGAGATCGACGCGCTGGTTGCGCGCCAGATGCAGCAATAGATCGAGTGGACCTTCGAAACCCTTGATATCAATGACAAGCAAGGGTTCGCTGACGCCGCGATCGGACGGACTTTCCCAAAGCGCCTCCATGGGCGCTCCGCTGTTGCCGTTTAACTTCTGTTCCGTCGCCGCCAAGGGTCTCTCACGTTTCTATGCCACCGCCTCGAAATAGCGCTGGAATTCTTCCCGGAGTTCCTCCTCGTTGGAGGTATCCGGCTGCTTCTTGAATTTGATCGCACGCATTGCCCGCTCGAACGCCTTGCCTTCGAGCTCCGGTGTACACGCCGCAACCGCGCGCATCTGATCCATGATGCCATGGCAATGAAGCACGATATCGAGTCCGGCGGCAAAGATTGCTTTGGTGCGATCGAAATAATCCCCAGAAAGTGCATTCATGGAGATGTCGTCGCTCATGAGCAGCCCATCGAAACCGATATGGTCGCGAATGACCTCCTCCACCACCTTGCCGGAGGTGGTTGCGGGGCTCTTCGGGTCTATCGCTGAAAAGATCACATGCGCACTCATCGCCATCGGCAGGTCCGCAAGCGCGCGGAACGGCGCGAAATCATGCTCGGCAAGCTCGTCGAACGGCGTCGCAACCGTCGGCAACTCGTGATGCGTATC
>NZ_JBBNAM010000150.1:0-24033 GCF_037994425.1 Phyllobacterium sp. | reverse complement strand
ATCGGTTCACGCCCCTGCAAACTTCCTTCGGCGCCAACATGGTGGCGCTCAATGGCGGCAAGCCTGGTCTTCTCAACCTTCTCGATATTCTGCGCGCCTTCGTCAGCTTCCGCGAGGAAGTTGTCAGCCGCCGCACCAAGTTTCTGCTGCGCAAGGCGCGTGACCGGGCGCACGTCTTGGTCGGCCTCGCAATCGCCGTAGCCAATATCGACGAGATCATCGCCCTGATCCGCCGTGCGCCGGACCCGGCGACAGCGCGCGACCAGTTGATGGAGCGCCGCTGGCCCGCCAGTGACGTGGCGCCGCTGATCATGCTCATTGCCGATCCGCGCCATAAGCTCAACGAGGACAATACATACAATCTGTCGGAAGAGCAGGCCCGCGCCATCCTCGATCTGCGTCTGCAGCGCCTGACCGCGCTCGGACGCGACGAAATTGCTGATGAGCTCAACAAGATAGGCGTAGAGATCAAGGACTATCTTGAAATCCTGGCATCGCGCCTGCGCATCATGGGTATCGTCAAGGACGAACTCGCTGCGATCCGCGACGAGTTCGGCACTCCGCGCCGCACCGTACTCACCGATGGCGGCGCGGATATGGACGATGAGGACCTCATCGCCCGTGAAGACATGGTCGTTACCGTAAGTCATGCCGGCTATATCAAGCGGGTGCCGCTCGCGACCTATCGCGCGCAGCGCCGTGGTGGCAAGGGACGTTCCGGCGTCACGATGAAGGACGAGGATTCGGTCACGCGGCTGTTCGTCGCCAATACGCACACGCCTGTTCTGTTCTTCTCCTCTCGCGGTATCGTTTACAAGGAGAAGGTGTGGCGGTTGCCGATCGGGACGCCGCAATCTCGCGGCAAGGCTCTGATCAATATGCTCCCGCTTGAACAGGGAGAGCGCATCACGACGATCATGCCGTTGCCGGAGGACGAATCCAGCTGGGCAAACCTCGATGTGATGTTCGCTACCACCCGCGGCACCGTGCGTCGCAACAAGCTTTCGGACTTTATCCAGGTCAACCGCAATGGCAAGATCGCGATGAAGCTCGAGGACGAGGGTGATGAAATCCTCAGCGTCGACACCTGCGACGAGTTCGATGACGTACTGCTGACGGCCGCCGGCGGCCAGTGCATTCGCTTTCCGGTCACCGATGTGCGTGTCTTCGTTGGACGCAACTCGATTGGCGTGCGCGGCATGAATTTGGCGCAGGGCGACAAGATCATCTCCATGTCGATTCTCGGCCATGTCGAGGCGAGTCCGGCCGAGCGCTCGGCTTACCTCAAACAGGCCGCTGCAGAGCGTCGAGCCCAGGGGGCTGACGATGTCGAGGAGATCAGTCTCGTTGGCGAAGAGGCTACGGACGTAACCGACCTTTCACTTGAGCGTTATGCCGAACTGCGTGATCGCGAGCAGACCGTTCTGACGGTGAGCGAGTTCGGTTACGGCAAGCGTTCCTCGTCCTACGAGTTCCGGGTTTCGGGACGTGGCGGCAAGGGCATTCGCGCAACGGATACGTCGAAAACTGATGAAATCGGCAAGCTTGTCTCGCTGTTCCCGGTCGAAGCGTCGGATCAGATCCTGCTGGTATCCGATGGCGGCCAGCTGATCCGCGTACCGGTCAACGGTATCCGCATTGCCGGACGATCCACGAAGGGCGTCACGATCTTCAATACGGCGGACGGGGAAAAAGTCGTTTCGGTCGAGCGTATCTCTGAAACGGAGACGGATGAGGCTGATGCTGAAGCGGCGGTCGAAGGCGAGACTTCAACGCCCGATGCGCCAGACGGCACAGATGCAAACTAGAGCATCGGCGGTCGGGTAAGACGTAACAGTTAGATATCCCGACGATGATGGTAGACACCGAAGCGGGTGGTTCTGACAGGAGCTTCCCGCTTCCTGTTTTCTTCTACAATCATGACGATCGCCGAAACGACCATTGCAACCATCATGGCAATGCTGAGAAGAATAAACATCAATCGGTCCCTTTGCTCCTGGCCAACTTATGGTTAGCAACGTGCTAACTTCGAAATGGTTTCATGCCAGCGTCTCACATATAGTTGAAAGCAGATGAATGCTTGGTGATGGGAGCGTTCATCTATCGTTCATCTGAGCGGGTTGGGGCCATTGAAAGCAGCGCGCAAAACCGCTAGGAACCCCGTCATGACAATCGCGATCTATGCAGGATCCTTCGATCCGATCACAAATGGCCATATGGATGTCCTGCAGGGCTCGCTGCGGCTTGCGGACAAGGTCTATGTCGCGATTGGCGTTCACCCTGGCAAGGCGCCGCTATTGTCGTTCGAGGAACGGATGGACCTGATCCAGCGCGTCTCGACCGAGGTGTTCGGCATCGATGGAGCGCGGATCGATGTCATCGCATTCGATGGGCTGGTGATCGACGCTGCGCGCAAATACGGCGCATCGCTGCTGGTCCGGGGTCTGCGCGATGGCACCGATCTGGATTACGAAATGCAGATGGCCGGCATGAACGGCAAGATGGCGCCCGAACTGCAGACCGTGTTTCTTCCGGCGGACCCGTCGGTACGCACGATTACCGCCACATTGGTTCGCCAGATTGCGGCGATGGGCGGTGACGTCCGGCACTTCGTTCCCGCCCTTGTCGCTGATGCACTTGCGACGAAATTCAAACCCTGACCAAGTTCCTGATCCCGGAGAGATTTTTCATGTCCTTTACTCGTAGAGCACTCTTTGCTGTCGCTGTTTCATCCTTGACGCTTGCGACGCTCAATCCGAGCTTCGCGGATGACGCCAACACGATGACGATCAAGCTCAAGGATGGAGACGTCAAGATCGAGTTGCTGCCGAAGCTCGCGCCCAAGCACGTCGAACAGATCAAGGCGCTCGCCAAGGAAGGCGCCTACGACAATGTTGTGTTCCACCGCGTCATTCCGGGCTTCATGGCGCAGACCGGCGACGTGCAGTACGGCAATGCCGAAAAGGGCTTCAATCCGCAGTCTGCGGGGACCGGCGGCTCGACCCGGCCGGATCTGCCGGCAGAGTTCTCCAAGGAACCCTTCGTCCGCGGCGTCGTTGGTATGGCGCGGTCCCAGAACCCGAACTCCGCGAATTCGCAGTTCTTCATCATGTTCACCGAGTACCCCTCGCTCAATGGCCAGTATACGGTCGTCGGTAAAGTCACGAGCGGCATGGAATTTGTCGACAAGATCAAGAAGGGGTCGGAAGCAAACAATGGCGCCGTCGAGAACCCGGACAGGATGATCAAGGTCACTGTCGGCGCCGGCAAATAAACACTACACAGGAGATTGGCGAAAATGGCTTATAAAGACCCCGAAAATACAATCCTGCTCGAAACGACCAAGGGCAATGTCGTTATTGAGCTTTACCCCGACCTTGCCCCGGAACATGTGGCGCGCATCAAGGAACTGGCGCGCGAAGGCGCTTATGACGGCGTCGTCTTCCACCGTGTGATCGATGGCTTCATGGCGCAGACCGGCGACGTCAAGTTCGGCAAGAAGGGCGGGGCCTCCTATAACCCTTCACGCGCCGGCATGGGCGGTTCGGACAAGGCGGACCTCAAGGCAGAATTCTCCAATGCCAACCACGGTCGCGGTGCGTGCTCGATGGCCCGCGCCCAGAACCCGAATTCCGCCAACTCGCAGTTCTTCATCTGCTTCGACGATGCCGGCTTCCTCAACCGCCAGTATACTGTCTGGGGCCAGGTCATCGAAGGTATGGATAATGTCGACAAGATCAAGCGCGGCGAACCGGTGCAGGATCCGGATTCGATCGTTTCGATGCGCGTTGCTGCGGACGTCGAGTAAGATCGTAGCTTTGCATCATGCGTGTTGATCTTTTCGATTTCGATCTGCCGGAAGAGAACATCGCATTGAGACCTGCAGAGCCGCGCGATTCAGCGCGGCTTTTGCTTGTGAAGGCGGACGGCTCTCACCTTGCCGACGATATCGTGCACAATCTTGGCGACTACCTGCGCGAGGGCGATGCCCTCGTTTTCAATGATACCAAGGTGATACCGGCGCAACTTGAAGGTTTCCGCGAGCGTGAAGGGGTCCAAGCCCAGATCGGCGCCACCCTTCACATGCGCGTGGGTCCCGATCGCTGGAAAGCGTTTTTGCGCCCGGCAAAGCGCGTCAAGACGGGCGAGCGCATCGATTTCGGCCATGGCAACAATGCCTGCCTTCTCGGCTCCCTCCAGGCAACGGTAGCAGAGAAGGGTGAGGCGGGTGAGGCACTCCTAGTTTTCGATTTCAGCGGGGCCGACCTCGACCAGGCAATCGCTGCCGTCGGCCACATTCCTTTGCCGCCTTATATCGCGTCGAAGCGTGCCGACGACAGCCGCGACCGCGACGACTACCAGACAGTGTATGCCAGAGAGGAAGGCGCCGTTGCCGCGCCGACGGCGGGTCTCCATTTTACGCCGGCGCTCCTTGGCGATTTGAAGCGCCGCGGGATCGAAGAACATTTCGCTACTCTGCACGTCGGGGCTGGGACCTTCCTGCCGGTAAAGGCGGACGATACGGCCGACCACAAGATGCATGCCGAGATCGGCCATGTCGATCAGGCTACCGCCGAGGCGCTGAATGCGGTCAAGGCGCGTGGCGGCCGGATTGTCAGTGTCGGAACGACGTCCCTTCGCCTGCTGGAAAGCGCGACGGGCGAAGATGGGATCATCCGCGCGTGGTCGGGCGCCACCGACATATTCATCACGCCGGGGTACAAGTTCCGAGCCGTCGACATGCTGATGACCAATTTTCACTTGCCGCGCTCGACGCTCTTCATGCTCGTTTCGGCGTTTAGCGGCATGGAGCGCATGCGAGCAGCCTATGAATATGCCATCAGAAACCACTACCGCTTCTATTCCTATGGCGATGCAAGCCTGTTATGGCGATCAGAATGACAAGCAATAATTTTGAATTCAGGCTGATTGCCAGTGATGGCAAGGCGCGGCTCGGCGAAATCACCATGCCACGCGGCACGATCCGCACTCCGGCATTCATGCCGGTCGGCACCGGAGGAACGGTCAAGGCGATGTATATGGACCAGGTGCGCGAGCTTGGTGCGGACATCATCCTTGGCAACACCTATCATCTGATGCTGCGGCCCACTGCCGAACGCGTCGCGCGCCTTGGCGGGTTGCACGAGTTCGCGCGTTGGCCGGGACCGATCTTGACGGATTCGGGTGGCTTTCAGGTCATGTCCCTGGCTCAACTTCGCAAGCTCACCGAAAATGGCGTGACGTTTCGCTCGCACATCGACGGCAGCGCCCATGAGATGAGCCCGGAACGCTCGATCGAGATACAGGGCTTGCTCGATTCCGATATCCAGATGCAGCTCGATGAGTGCGTCGCCTTGCCTTCGACGCCGAAGGATATCGAGCGTGCCATGGAGTTGTCGCTCCGTTGGGCCGAACGCTGCAAGACGGCATTCGGCAACCAGCCCGGCAAGGCCATGTTCGGGATCGTGCAGGGTGGCGACGTTGCCGACCTGCGCATTCGCTCGGCGCAGGCCCTTAAGGGGATGGATCTCAAAGGTTATGCGGTCGGCGGCCTTGCTGTGGGCGAGCCACAGGAAGTGATGCTCGACATGCTCGATATCACGTGCTCGGAACTGCCAACGGATAAGCCGCGTTATCTGATGGGCGTTGGGACACCGGACGATATCCTCAAATCCGTGGCCCGCGGCATCGATATGTTCGATTGTGTCATGCCGACGCGGGCGGGACGGCATGGGTTGGCGTTTACACGACGCGGCAAGGTCAATCTGCGCAATGCCCGGCATGCGGATGATCCGCGGCCGCTCGACGAAGAATCTCCCTGTCCGGCGGCGCGCGATTATAGCCGCGCTTACCTGCACCATCTCGTCAAATCGGGCGAGGCGCTGGGTGGCATGCTGCTGACGTGGAATAATCTTTCCTACTATCAGCAGCTGATGCAGGGCATTCGCAGTGCAATCGAGGCGGGAACCTATGCTTCGTTCAGCGAGGAAACGCAGGCCGAATGGGCGAGGGGTGACCTACCCGTTTACGCATAGGTCAGGCCGTTACAGTTGCTTCGGCGGGCTCGGGGTCGGCAGGTTCGAACAGATTTCTGAGACGATCGATCGCAGCGACCTGTTCATCGCGGCTGAGCACGTTCATCTCGAATAGCTTGAGGCTGCGCAAACCTTCGATTGTCAGGAATACCATCATTGCCAGCATGCGATCGGTTGCATTTTCTTGCATTCGCTGTAGCAATTGCTTGTTATAGCGGCGAATGGGCTCAAGAAAGCCGGGATCGTTGGCGATAGCCGCGAGAATGCCCGATGGCTCGGGTTCGTTACAGACGAATTCGGCGCGGTAGACCGCGATGCAGGCGAGAACGACGCTATTAGGGCCGAAGTCGCGAACGGCCTCCTCACGGCGAAGTGATTCGTCAAATTCCGACACGTGCTGCTCTACGAGACCTTCGAGCAGCTTCGCCTTGGTAGGAAAAGTGTAGAGCAAACCACCCTTCGATAGACCCGCTCGTTTCGCAACCGCATCCAGCGAAAGATTCACCGGTCCCACTTCCTTGGTAATCTCGGCTGCTGCCTGCAGGATCTTGTCTCTGGTCGATAGGATGTCCGCTGCCATTCTGAAACTTTCGTCGTCGGGATGTTGCCAAAACAATATTGACATTACCGTCCAGACGGTACAGTACTTCGCCCGCGGTAATCAAGTCCGCGTAATCTCAATCCCGTAAGAAAGGCTGGCAGACGTATTTGCTGGCCATTGTTTTGTTTCGGAGCAGTCTCCTCATGATCAAGCGGTTCCTCCTTCCCGTTATCATCCTCGTCCTGGTCGTATTGCTGGGCGTCGGGCTGGTCGGATTCAATCTGTTCCGTGACAAGGCAATCAAGGATTTCTTTGCGACGATGCAGCAGCCGGCCGCGCCGGTGTCGACCTTTACTGTCGAGCCCACCTCCTGGACCCCCGAAGTCGAGGCAATCGGCACGGTAAGCGCCATCCAAGGTGTCGAACTCTCGGTTGAGGTTGCCGGTATCGTCAAGGATATTCCATTCACGGCCAACCAGATCATTGAGAAGGGCGCACCGTTGCTGCAGCTCGATGATGCCATCGAAAAGGCCGATATCGTTGCTGCGCAGGCGCAGAATGTGCTCATGGACCAGACGCTGGAACGTGCCCGCACGCTGAATACACGCGGTGTGGGTGCGGTATCCAACGTCGATGAAGCTCAGGCCGCATCGCTCGCCAAGAAGGCGGAGATTGCCAAGCTGCAGGCCGTCATGGACCAGAAGCTCATCAAGGCGCCGTTCACTGGAACCGTCGGTATTCCGCGCATCGAGCTCGGCCAGTATCTCGCGCCGGGCACGGTCGTGGTAAGCTTGCAGGACCTTTCGACCATGCGCGTCGACTTCACGATTCCAGAGCAGATTTTGAGCCAACTCAAGGTCGGTCAGCCCATCCGGCTCGGCCTTACCGACAATGACATCAGGTTCAAGGGCGAAATCACGGCGATCGAGCCCCGCATCGATCCCGCGACGCGTCTCGTATCGGTTCGTGCCAAGGTCGACAATTCGGAAGGCAAGCTTCGCCCCGGCCAGTTCGCGCAGGTCCGCGTTGGATTGCCGAAGGAAGATAACGTTTTGACCTTGCCGCAGACTGCGCTCGTTTCGTCTCTCTATGGTGATTACGTGTTTGTGGTCCGACCTGCCGAGCAGAAGCCCGACGCCAACAAGCCGGCCGAGCCACAGCCTGCCGGAGCCGCATCCGCCGAGGCGGCAAAGCCTGCCGATGAAAAGGCGAAGGAAGAGCCGAAGCTCGTCGTTGCCCAGGTTTTCGTGACGCCCGGCCGCCGGTCTGGCCTTAATGTCGAGATCACAAAGGGTCTGAAGCCGGGCGACGTCGTCGTGACTGCCGGCCAGAACCGCCTGAATCCGGGTGCTTCGGTCAAGATCGCCAATGACGTCAATCCCGCCAACACCAAAGACGCAGGGCTGCCCACAAAATGAATTTCTCAGACATTTTCATTCGCCGTCCGGTCCTGTCGACGGTCGTCGCGCTGATGATCATTCTGCTCGGCGCGCAGGGACTCGTGAACCTTTCGGTTCGCGAGTATCCGAAGGTCGAGGAAACGGTCATTACGATCAAAACCGCCTATGCGGGTGCAAGTGCCGACCTGATGCAGGGATTCATCTCGGCGCCGATTGCCAAGGCCGTGACCACGACCGAAAACATCGACTATGTGACCTCGTCCTCCGGGCCGTCGTCGAGTACCGTCACAGTCCAGATGAAACTTGGTGCTGATCCCGATGCGGCGCTCACCGAAGTGATTTCCAAGGTCAACCAGGTGCGTGGTGACCTGCCGGCAGAAGCCGATGATCCTGTGATTACCAAGGGCACGGGCCAGGACTTCGCGACCATGTACCTCGCGGTGCAGAATCCGAATATGACCAGCGAGCAGATCACCGAATATCTGGAGCGCGTCATCCAGCCACGCATGTCGACGATTCAGGGTGTCGCTGACGCCCAGATTCTCGGCGGCCAGGTGTTCTCGATGCGCGTCTGGATCGATCCGATCAAGCTTGCCGCGCGCAAGACGACCGCGTCGGAAGTGCTGACTGCGATCAATCAGTCCAACTTCCTGTCGGCGCCCGGCAAGGTCGAAAATCTCTACACGGCCTCGCCCATCACGCTGAAGACGACACTGCAGACGCCTGAGGCTTTCGGCGCGATGCCGATCAAATCCGAGGGCGATAATATCGTCCGTCTGCGGGACGTGGCCCGCATCGAGCTTGGTGCCGTCAACAAGGATACGATCGTGACCTTCAACGGTTCGGGCGGTACATTCCTTGGTGTCTTTCCGACGCCGGCTGCGAACCCGATCGACATGACCGCCGCTGTCCGCGCGGAACTGCCTTCCATCCAGGCCACCTTGCCTGACGGGATGTCGATCGTCCTGCTCTACGACGCGACGGAACAGATCAGTTCATCCATTCACGAGGTCTTCAAGACCATCGGCGAAGCGGTTCTCATCGTCGTCCTGGTGATTCTGCTGTTCCTTGGCTCGTTCAGGTCGGTCATCATCCCGGTCGTAACGATTCCGATCTCGCTCGTCGGCGTGTGCTTCTTCTTGTTCCTGCTCGGCTATTCGATCAACCTCCTGTCGCTACTCGCGATGGTTCTCGCGATCGGCCTTGTCGTCGACGACGCGATCGTTGTGTTGGAGAATATTCACCGCCACATCGAAGAGGGGCTGCGCCCGGTTGACGCCGCGTTGAAGGGCATGAAGGAGATCACCGGTCCGATCATCGCCATGACCATCACCCTCGCGGCAGTGTTCGCGCCGCTTGGCTTTACGGGTGGCCTGACGGGCGCGCTGTTCCGTGAGTTCGCCTTCACGCTTGCCGGCGCCGTCATCATTTCGGGCGTTGCGGCCTTGACCGTTTCGCCAATGATGTGTGCACTGTTATTGAAGCCAGGCAACCACAGCCGGTTCCAGCGTATCGTCGACAATACCTTCAGCTGGCTGGAGCGCGCCTATGAACGCCGTGTTGCCGGGTCGCTGAATTTCCGCTTCCTGACGCTGTTCATCGTCATCGCGCTGGTCTCGCTAACAGGCTTTCTCTTCACCAAGACGTCCGCGGAACTTGCTCCGGAAGAAGATTCGGGAGCGCTGTTTGCGATCGTCAATGCACCGCAGTATGCGACGTCGGACTATACCAAGCTCTACGCCGACCAGATCGATGCTCTGACCAAGGATCTGCCAGAACTGAAGGCCCGGTTTAACATCCTCGGCCTTGGCACCACCAATTCGGCATTCGCGATCTGGGTTTTCAAGGATTGGACCCAGCGCGACAAGTCGCAGAAGCAGCTTCAGCAGGAACTGCAGGGAATGATCAGCCCGATTGCCGGTGCCGAAGCCTTCATCTTCGCGCCGCCAACATTGCCGGGCACGGGCGGTGGTCTGCCGATTTCGGTTGTCATCCAGTCGACCGGACCGGCCGACAAGGTCTACGAGGTGGCTGAAGAGATCAAGAAGCAGGCGCAGGCGTCCGGCCAGTTCATCATCGTCCAGAACTCGCTGTCGTTCAACGCACCGCAGGTTACGGTCACGATCGATCGTGACCGTGCTTCTGCCCTCGGTGTTCCCGTCAGCGATATCGGGCAAACCCTCGGCCTCCTCGTGGGCGGTGGCAAGATCTCGAAGTTCGACCGCGACTCCAACAGCTACGACATCATTCCGCAAGTGCCGCAAGATTATCGGGCCAATCCCGAGAGCCTCGGCCAGTACTTCGTCAAGAGTGCGTCGGGCGAGATGGTGCCGCTGTCGGCAGTGATCAAGGTCACGGAAAATGCCTCGCCTGCGGCGATCGAGCAGTTCAACCAGTTGAACTCGGCAACAATTTCGGCCCTGCCGATGCCGGGCGTCACCACGGGTCAGGGTCTGCAGACGGTCATCGATACGGCTCGCCCTTTGATGCCGGATGGCTTCTTCATGGACTACTCTGGTCAGTCCCGGCTTGAAATCGAACAGGGAAGCACGATCCTGATCGCGTTCATCCTCGCCGTAGTGGTTATCTACCTCGTTCTTGCGGCACAGTTCGAAAGCTTCCGCGATCCGTTCATCATCATGATGTCGGTTCCGCTGTCGATCTTCGGCGCGATCGTGCCGCTCAATCTCGGGCTCGGAACGCTGAATATCTACACGCAGGTGGGACTGATCACCCTTGTCGGGCTCATCACCAAGCACGGTATTCTCATGGTCGAGTTCGCCAACCAGCAGCGTGAACTGCATGGCATCTCCCGTCACGATGCGATCATCCTTGCGGCGAAGACCCGTCTTCGCCCCATCCTGATGACGACGGCGGCCATGGCGCTTGGCGTTATCCCGTTGATCACCGCGACCGGCGCGGGCGCTGCGGCCCGCTACTCGATCGGCCTCGTGATCTTCTCCGGCATTATCGTCGGAACGATCTTTACGCTCTTCGTCGTTCCGATGTTCTATACGTTCATCTCGAGAAAGGACGTGGCCGTCGAGGCCGGGAAAACATCATCGCCCCATACTGGCGGTGAACCGGAGTTCGGGCGCGTCTGATAAGCATTGTGTGTACAAAAAGCCCTCGAGCCGTAGCGTTCGGGGGCTTTTTTAAATGTTGCTGCGATGTTCAGGCGCGTTTGAACGCGCGCAATATGACGAGAAGGATTATGGCGCCAATAGCGGCCGAAATGATCGCGCCAAGAATACCACCGCCGAGCGAGATGTTGAGAGCCGGAAACAGATAGCCAGCAATGAACGCACCGATCACACCGACGACCAGATCGCCGACGAGGCCAAAGCCACCACCACGAACAAGCTGGCTCGCCAGCCAACCTGCAATCAAGCCCACCAGAAGAAAGATAAGAAGACCTTCTGCACCCATCTTGGAATCTCCATTAACCGGTTTCGTTGCGATGTTTCGCCGGCCCTGGATGCTTCAATCCATGCTTGGCAGGAGAATCACCATGCCGATGCTACGACGGCGCGCCGTCTTTGAACAATAAAACTTGCCGACTTGGTAACCGGCCCGGTCTAGCAGGCAAAAATACCGGCCGTGAAGCGCCACGACCGGTATGAATCTCAAAGTCTTGAAATCAAAGTTTTCTTATTGAGCTGTCGTTGCAGCCGGCTTGGCTGGAACCTTCTTTGTGGTGGTGTTGTGGACCTTCTTTACATGGTGCTTCGGCATGGCCTGGTTGGCCGTGGTTGCCGAGGTCGTGCTCGTTGCAGCAGCTGCGTTAGCGCCCGAGCTCAAGACGGGAGCCGAAACGGCGAGGGCGACAGCAAGACCGAGAGCGGTGTAGAGGGACTTTTTCATGGATCAGTTTCCTTTTGACGCGGGCTTCGCGAATGCAGTCGTTCAGTCGTCCACCGGCTGCACCCCAAGCAGCTTCAACGCCTGGGCGTAGTCTCTAATTCCCTGCGCTTGCTTGTTGCTCGCGCAGAACTTAGTCGCCTGCTTTTGAAGTGCTTTCGCCTTGGCCGCCCGTTTGGCCTCGGCATGTTCCGTAATTGCGTGTTGAGTCTGTAGCTGAAGTTTGCCGCACAGTTCCGTGCGGGTCGGCAACGTATCGGCGCTCGACTGTTCGACCGAAGCGGAGAGGACCAGCGCCCCGGTAAGGATGACGGTCGAAATGGCAGCGATGTTATTGAGAAGAGCCATTGCGGTGTACCAGCATCCATTTCTTGAGCAGTTGAAGACCGACGGACCCCTTATCCGGCAGCACTGTTGCCGCGGTTTTTCTCGTTTGTGGTGTTTTGTTTCTGGAGTGTTTCCGAAGCCAAAATCCCGAAAATTTGCGTGGCTTCTGCCGCCACCACGGGTAAGACTTCAGACGCAATGTCAGGTCGAAGGGGCCTTTGGGATTCGAACATGAAATCCGAGCCGCACATTTTGATTGTCGATGATGACGATGCGATCCGCGATCTCCTGCATGAGTTTCTGAAGAAGCGGGGCATGCACGTGTCGGTCGCCCGCGACGGGGAGGAAATGCAGGCAGTCATGTCGCGCGCACCGATCGATCTTCTCATCCTCGATGTGATGCTGCCCGGCAAAAGCGGAATGGAGATTTGCCGGGAGATCAGGATGCATTCGCGCGTTCCCATCATCATGCTGACCGCAATTGCCGAGACAACTGATCGCGTCGTTGGGCTTGAAATGGGAGCCGACGACTATGTCTCCAAACCTTTTGATCCACGGGAGCTTCTGGCACGTGTGAGGGCGGTGCTGCGCCGCCTCGATACGCCCGGGGCGGACCGGCGCGCTGAACCCAAGATTTACAAGTTTGCCGGATGGAGCATGGACTGTTCGCGTCGGCGCCTCGTCTCGCCCGACGACGTAAGGGTTGAATTGACGACTGGCGAATTCAATCTGCTTGAAGCGTTGGTAAAGAGTTCGCAGCGCATGCTCAGCCGTGATCAACTGCAGGAGCTTGCCGGAAGCAACACGGCCTATGGATACGATCGCAGCGTCGACATTCTGATCAGCCGGCTAAGACGTAAGATGGAAGACGATTCAAGGTCGCCGAACTTGATACTGACGATTCGAGGCGGAGGCTATCAATTCGCGCCGGAAGTCACCTCCGAATGAGACGCTACCTGCCACAATCGCTGCCGAGCTGGATATTGTTGATCCTGATCGCCGGCCTTTTGACGTCGCAAGTGGCAACCCTGTCGATTGTTGCGCGTGACAGGGCTGAAAACACCGAAATCCTCGAGTTTTTCCGCCTGAATGAGCGTGCCCATACCTTGGCGAAGGTTTTTTCGGCCGCACCCGAGGGCCAGCGCAAACAACTCGTCAGTGCCTTCTCCAATCCCGCAAATTCAATGAGCTTGTCTGCTGAGCCGGTGGTCAAATCGGCCATCGCGGCCGACGACAGCCTCGCGGAGCTGGAAGACGTTCTTGTCGCGCAGCTTCAGGAGTTCGGCGTGACGGATGCTCGCATTGGCCGTGTCCTCGCAAAGGCTCCGAACGAGTCCGCCAATACCGGCGTGCCCGATGATCCCGACGCCGGCCTGATAGAGCGGCAGCTTTCGGATATCGCGGAGGACTTGAGTCAAAGCGACGGGCTGGCGGCCTCAATCCGCCTCAATGACGGTCAATGGCTGAATTTCGTCACGCCCATAACGCCCCCCCATCCTATTTTTTCCGGCCAGTCATTACCGCTGTTCGGCGTCGTTGCCGCCGTGGTCATCGGCATGTCGATCTGGGCGACGCGCAGGTTCACCGCCCCATATCGCGCGCTCGAGCGCGCGGTAAAGCGCATCGGCGAGGATGTGAAAGCGCCGCCGCTGCCCGAACTTGGGAGCAGCGAGTACAAATCCGCGGCGCGGGCAGTCAACACGATGCAGGCCAAGCTGCGGGCGTATGTAGCCGACCGCGAGCAGCTTGCCGCAGCACTTGCCCATGATCTGCGCACGCCCTTGACCCGCATTCGGCTGCGACTCGAATTGCTGCGAAACTCGCCGCTCCGCCAGCAGATTGCCCATGACCTCAATGATATCGAAGGCATTGCGCGGTCGGTCATCGACTTTGCGAGCTATGAGGTCGTCGACGAGGCGCCCGAGAAAATCGACTTCTGGTCGCTCGTTGATGCCGTCGCCGACAATTATTCGCAGGTTGCGTTCGAGACCCCGGCCTCGCGCGGCTTCATTTGCATGGGGCGTCCCATCGCGTTACGACGATGCGTGACCAACCTCATCGACAATGCGGTGACCTATGGAGCCAAGGCGCACGTTCGTCTGGAGCATCGGGAAGCGGACATCGCTCTCACGATCCGAGACGAGGGGCCCGGCATTCCGCAGGCCCAGCTCGACGAAGTCTTCCAACCCTTCCGGAGGGTCGAGACATCCCGGAACCGCCAAACCGGCGGATTTGGCCTTGGCCTCACCATAGCTCGCAATATCGCGAGGCGAAGCGGTGGTGACATCAAGCTTGAGAACGCGACCGGGGGTGGTCTGCGCGCAGAACTGCGCATTCCCCGTGCCGCCTGATTTGCGACGACGCAAGTGTATGGTCAGTGCGACGTCAGGAATGCCTTCCGGATCTCGAACAGGGCCTTGGCGATGGCAATGTCGGCTTCGGAACCGGCAGTCTCCGCCGTGGTCTGAACGAGCTGTTCACCGAGTTCGGAAAGCGCCAATGCCACGTCGTATTGGTCCCAGCCGGCGCTCATGGCCTGGTCGGCAAGCTCCTCGAACCCGGCGCGAAGCGCCGCCTTGCATTCGGCAGCTTGGCTCAGTGGTTCGTCGTTCTTTTTTGGCGGCGAGATGGTCATGGCTCTGATAGTAAACGCGAATCGAACGGAGGCAACGCGCCAGATAGTGGTAGATGTCCGTCAATGGGCGTAGGAAACGGGAGCGAAGCTTCGATTGAGTTTCTACCACAGGTTGTCTAGATTTACCGTTACGTACTTGTCCTTTAAAGCCAACGGACATCCATTGAGGTTGGGCGCTCCAAATAAAAAGGGGCGGCCGAAATGGCGCTGAGGCCAAAAAAGGACGTATATCATGCCGCATCTGACACGCAGAGGCTTTGTCGGAGGGATTGCGTTGATCCCTGCGCTTCGTATCACAACTGCACTGGCCGAAACCGGCGTCACGCCTGAAGAGGTCCGCGCCATTACCAAGGAAGCCTACATATACGGCTTCCCGATGGTCGACGGCTATCGCATCCAGTACGACTACTTTCAGAACAAGGGGAGCCCTGAATACAAGGCGCCATGGAACACGCTTTATAATACGGCGCGGGTATATACTCCGGCCGATACTGCTATTCAAACGCCGAACTCCGATACGCCCTATTCATTTGTCGGCATGGATTTGCGCACCGAACCTATCGTGCTCACCGTGCCCGAAATCGAGAAAGACCGCTACTACAGCATTCAGCTCATCGACGCCTATACCTTCAACTTCGCCTATATCGGCAGCCGTGCGACCGGCAATGGAGCCGGAAGCTACATGATCGCTGGACCGAACTGGAAAGGCGATACGCCTCCTGGCGTGAAGAAGGTCATTCGGGCAGAGACAGATTTTGTGTTGGCGCTTTATCGCACGCAGCTGTTCAACCCGGAGGATATTGACAACGTCAAGAAGGTGCAGGCGGGGTATAAGGCCGAGCCGCTATCCAAATTTCTCGGTCAAACAGCACCAGCAGCCGCTCCTGCGATCGACTTCGTCAAGCCGCTGCCACCGGAGGAGGAAAAGAAGTCCCTGGAGTTCTTTAACGTCCTCAATTTCCTTCTGGCTTATTGCCCAACCAATCCTTCCGAAACTCAGTTGATGGAGAGCTTTGCCAAGATCGGCGTCGGGGCGGGAAAGAAATTAGACGTGTCCTCGCTTTCTCCTGAAATCACGACCGCCATGAAAGAGGGTATCGCTGATGCATGGGTTGCTCTTGAAGGGCTGAGAAAGGAGATCGACGCTGGGAAGGTTGCCGTGGGGGACCTCTTCGGTACGCGCGAGTATATGAAGAATAACTATTTATATCGCTTCATTGCCGCGGCGCTCGGTATATTCGGCAATTCCAAGCAAGAAGCGATGTATCCACCTTACGGTGTCGACTCCAAAAATGAGAGACTCAACGGTGCGAACAAGTACACCATACATTTCGCACCGGGCGAATTGCCGCCTGCCAATGCCTTCTGGTCGCTGACTATGTATGAACTGCCGAAGAGCTTGCTCGTGGCAAATTCGCTCAACCGTTATCTCATCAACTCGCCGATGCTACCCCAGCTCGTCAAAGATGCCGATGGCGGCCTAACGCTCTATGTGCAGAATGAATCGCCAGGAAAGGAAAAGGAGCCAAACTGGCTTCCGGGACCCAAGGGGCCGTTCACGATCTTCATGCGCATTTATTGGCCAAAGGAACCTGCACTTGACGGCACATGGAAACAACCGCCGATGATAAAGGTATAGGGCGCGAGCACTCGTCGCCGAGGTGCGATGTCAACAGTGTTCGAGCGTTGGGCCATTTTGATCGGATGCCCATGAGGCAATAGAGAACTAACGTGTAAACAATCCGATGCGTAATCCTAATTGGCTACGGGACAGAATCGAAGAACGCGCGCCTAATGTGCCTCAAAGCCGCAAAGGCAAAGGGGAGCGAATTAATTATGGGGCCAATTTCTATTGCGCTGGTCGATGACCATCCGCTCATGCTCGCAGGTGTCGTCAGTCTTTTCGAAACCAACAGGGAATTTTCGGTCGTCGCCAAGGGCTCCACTGCCGACGATGCGCTCCAGATCAACAGACAATTCCGCCCAGACGTCATGGTTCTCGACCTTTACATGCCGGGCAACGTCTTCGAGGCGATTACGGAAATTGGAGCAAGCCCGGGCGGTACGAAGGTGGTCGCCTTTACTGCAATGACCGGCAGCGACTATGCAGTGCGCGCATTGCATGCCGGGGCCAAGGGCTATGTCCTCAAGGGCAGCAGCGCCGACGAGCTTGTCCAGGGCGTGCGCGCCGCCTACATGGGTGAAACCTACATAACACCGGGCTTTGCAATTAAGGTTATCGAAGCATTGAGGATTGCATCCCTGCGCAAAATGGCGGCCGGGCCAATCAAGCTCAGCATTCGTGAAGAACAGATCGTCGGACTGTTGTTGAGAGGGCGAACCAACCGCGAGATTGCAATCGGGTTGGGGATCGGTGAGAAGACTGTCAAAAACTATATGACGATCCTTATGCAGAAATTGCATGCCCGCAATCGGCTGGAAGTGCTTATAGCGGCGCAGAAACTCGATGTTGACCGGCGCGATGAACGCGAGTCGGCTTCCCGCCACTAGCCAGCCAAAGCGCACAGTTCGACGTGTTGTAGCTAGGCGCTGTTGCTTTTCAGCGGCACGGCAACGATAAGCCGTGTGCCTTCACCGGGTTCCTGCACGATCTGCACCGTGCCGCCAAATGCTTCCACCCGGTTGCGAATTCCCTGAAGTCCCAATGGATGCCGCCGTCCCGTCGAAGCCGCGGGTTGATCTAGGCCAGGTCCCTTGTCACTGACGGTGACCGTGATGATGCTGTCGTCGGCGATCACCTCCACACGCTGCCCGCGGGCTCCCGCATGACGGTGTGCATTGTTGAGGCCCTCCTGCACAACGCGGTAGAGGCATATTTTCAGCGGATGAGCGACCTTTTCGGGCAAGTGCTCGTAATGCGCGGCGACGACCGAACCCGTCGCGTATTCGTGGCGTTGCGCAGCCACCCTCAGGGCTGTTTCAAGCGACATGTTCTCCAACTCGGGCAATACCAGGCCGGTCGAAAGCTCTCGCAACTCTGTCAGGACCTGGCCGGCCAAGCGGGACGGGTTCAGATCTTCCTGCCGGTCTCCACCGCCTGAGGTTTGCCCAATGCGCAAAATCAACAGGCTTAGCAGTTGGACGGGGCCGTCGTGCAAATCGGATCCGATGCGATTTAGTAAGGTTTCATTGGATTTTGAAGCGTCCATGCGCGCCTTGTCGGCGGTCTTTCGCAGGACACGGTTCTGGTTTGCCAGCGCCTGCGCGTTCTCCAGTTGCGATTTCAACGTTAAGCGCTGCGTGTTGATGATGCCACTGGCGCGCCGGACAATCAGATAAAGCAACCCCATGATCGTTATGGTCGTCGCCCCGACCAAGGCCCAGGTGCTGCGCTGGACACGCGTCCGCTGGGCGATGAAATCTTCCGCCTCCTCGTAAAGTTCGCCGACCGCAATCACATCGTGGGTGCCGGGCCGGTAGATGGGTGCGTAAATCTCGATGAGAGGGCGGGCTTGTTCCTTCTTCGAGGATCCCTCGTCGTCGTGGCCATCTTCCAGTTGGGCGACGACTGCACCTGCGAAAGCCTGCTCGATATCGTCTGATGGAAACTGTTTTCCTATCAGAGACTTGTCGGTGCTATAGACAACAGTTCCGTCCTTATCCCAGATCCGGAAACCTTCGACGCGCTGCGCAAGGTCCGTACCGATCAACAGTTCATCGAGTTCCTGTTGCCGCTCCGGGGATACCTGTGGGGCCCCATTCTCTTCGTCGACATGACGGGCAAGGAAACCCTCCATGTAGAGCGCGCCTGATTCTGCCCGGCTTCGCAATTGGTTCGCGGCGATCTGCGAACTCAGCCACTCTCCGAGGATGGCCATGGAGCCACAGAGGATAAGTGCCGCCACAATGAGGAATTGTGCCTTAAGATCAAGTCTTTGCCAGTATCGTACCAGCTTGCCGATCCGGAACGGACCGCCCTCGTGTTTGAGGCCATAGGTCATGTTGGACACAAGGCCAAACATGCCGAGCCACTCTTGACAAAGGTCTTTGCAATTGACTGGACCTTCCGAACTACCAAGTTTGCGCCCCCAACCACACCATTCGACGATCGATAACCGCGTCGGAATTCTTTTTGGTCAGTTTGTCCCGGATATCCGGGTCTGGTCAAGAAAAACACGCCGCGGCGAGGGGATGGCGCCTGGCTGTGCAGGCGCCGCAACGAAAACACAGCATACGAAAGCGGTCCTGGAGGGCCGGGGCATCTGAAGCACGAGCCATCGATCATCAACTTCATCTCGTTTTTTCGGCGCAATGCGATCAGAAGCCAACGTGGTTTGAGCCGGGCCTAATTTTGTCCCGCCCACGAAGCGTGGCGCGGGATGCGACCACCCTCCTGCGAGTTACCGGTTACACAACCGCTCAACGCCAACGCGAGGAACGCAACAATATAAAACCGCATCGTTGCCTCCTGACAAATTAGATTAGATAAAGACTGAGATCAGGCCACGTCCGAGGATGCGTGCCAACTAAAACACCCTGTGACAGCCTGATCCTTCGTTGACAAACTGACACAAGCCACGCGGTCACGGCAGTCTATGCCCAGACTAATGATAGTGAAAACACGCAATAGCGTGAAAACGCCTTCACCTTTTCTTGAGCGGAGGTTGATCATCAGGCGAGATATGCTTGGCGTTCGATCAGTATTATACGCCATTGATTGCTGCGAGGAGAAGAATGCCGATAGCACGGCGACTGGTTCTTCAAGGTATGCTCGCCACAGGGGCCGCGGCTTTGGTGCCGACACCTGCACCATCCGAGGAAAACCCGCCCTTGACGCGGCGCATCCCATCTTCGGGCGAGGTGATCCCGGTCGTGGGCCTCGGCAGCTGGATTACCTTCAATGTTGGTGATGATCCTGTTCTGGTGGATGAGTGCGCCGACGTAATGGCGGCTTTTTTCGAAGCGGGCGGGCGGATGATCGATTGCTCACCAATGTATGGATCCTCCCAATCCGCTATCGGCCATGGCTTAGCAAAGCTAGGGCATCCCAAGGCATTGTTTTCGGCGGAGAAGGTATGGACATCGGGCGGAGACGGCGCGGGGCAGATCGAGCAATCCCGTCAGTTGTGGGGTGTCCCGCGGTTTGATCTAATTCAGGTCCACAACCTTCTCGACTGGCAGGAGCATCTTGAAATGCTCGTCGAAATGAAAGCAGCTGGCAAGGTGCGGTACGTCGGCGTAACGACGTCCGAAGGTAGGCGCCATGATCTCATCGAGGAAATCATGCGGACACAACCGGTCGACTTCGTGCAGCTTACGTATAATGTCATTGATCGTGAGCCCGAGCAGCGGTTGCTTCCCCTAGCCGGGGATCGCGGAATCGCGGTGATCATAAACCGGCCATTCCAGCAGGGCGCACTTACCCGTCGTCTTGGGCGCGAAAACCTTCCCCCCTGGGCAGCGGAGATCGGAGTTGCCAGCTGGGCCCAGTTTATTTTGAAATACGTCGTTTCGCATCCGGGTGTGTCGGTCGTCATTCCAGCAACGACAAGGGTCGACCATGTGCGCGAAAATCTCGACGCGGCGCGTGGAACAATCCCTGACGCTGCAATGCGGGCGCGCATGGTGTCATACGTCCAGGACCTTTGATGTCGGAATGGTGGAGTTACCGTCCAGAAGACATGCTCCTGTTCTCGCCGCGCGTCTATTGGCGGATGTTCGAACTGCACAATGCCGCCATATGGCCCTTGCAATTGGTTGCGCTGGCTTCCGGCATCGTCATGGTCATTCTCGCCACGAAGCGTCCCCCTCGTGGCGAACGTTGGATCGCGTTCATGCTTGCCGTCATCTGGCTCTTCGTCGGGTGGGCCTTTCTCTGGCATCGCTATGCCACAATCAATTGGGCCATCCGTTACATAGCGCCACTTTTCGCGCTGCAATCATTATTATTGCTGATCGCCTGCGTCGCTCCGCAAGTGCTTCTCTTCGATCGACGCGGGATTGGGAAGTGGAGCGGGTCTACACTTGCCGGAATAGCGCTTTTCCTTTACCCGCTGCTTCCGCTTACTTTCGCAGCCAATCGGGAACAGGCTGAGATTTTCGGTATCGCTCCTGATCCCACAGCGATAGGCACGCTGGGACTTTTGCTGATGGCACGTGGTAAACTGCGTAAGTTCCTTTTGCCGGTACCCATTATCTGGTGTCTGATTTCGGGCCTTACGCTGTGGACGATGGAAGATCCGAGAGCGTTGCTACCGATCGCAGCTGTCGCGCTGACGCTGGCGGTGGGCGTCTGGTGAACAGCACGCAAGTGCCGGTGACAGTGTCATGTTGCCCAGCTACTCCCCCTGAAGTTTTCCGACGCCTGCGGAATAAAACTCCCGTGCATCTGCACTTAGCGCTTGTCGGGAACCCGTCCGGGTATAGAACATATGGCCGCCGCGATAGAGCTTGAGATCCACCCGACCGGCGGCGAGTGCTGCCGGCAGATGGTCGATGACATATTTGTTCATGCCGTAGGGCGTTATCGCATCACTATATCCCTGAGCCACCAGAAGACGGAACGACGGTATGACTGATAGCAGGTCGCGTATATCGCCAGTGGCGCTTGCCTGTGTCCGCGTGCCACCGCTTCTGCCGCGGCGGCCCCATTCCCACTTTTCGTTGACGTTCGTCGCAAGCAGGTTGTAGGTCAGTTCGGTGGCGAAACCGAGTTCGTTGCGGGCATAGCTGGCAAAGGCCGCACCGTATGCGCGCGTAAACCCGTCGAGGACGGCATCGTTGCTCTGGTCGGTGTCGGATTCGGGGTAGGGGTCCGCAACGGCGAAGGACGCGTCATAGGGACTGACGACCTCGAACTCGGCGCTCTTCGAGTGCTTGACGTAGACATCGCCAAGAAAACCCCGCGTGCGCGCCACCACCGCTTCGGGTATCCCGGTCATTTGCGCTATTCGTGCGTAGAGGGATTTGGCTGCATCACCGGTCGGCTCGGGTCCTGCAAGCGCCACAAGGTAATCGGTCATAGCGAACTGTTCCGCCCGCTCGATGACAACAGGGTCAAAAGCGTTCTTGCGTTCCAGTTCGCCCGCCACGAGGGAGGGTAGCTGAAGCGCCGCCCAAAGCGGATATTGTCTGTCGCCGAAGAGAAGCTGCCCCTCGATCAGGGGCGACAGCATGACAATGCCCGAAACGAGCATGCCCTGGTTGTCCTTGAGGGCGGAAGCGACCTTAGCCGCACGAAATCCGCCATAGCTCTCGCCAAGCAGGTACTTCGGCGAGGTGATGCGATCGTTCTGAGTGACGTAAAGCGCGATGGCTTTGGCAATGCTGTCGGCATCTTCGCCGACCCCAAAGAACCCGGACGCGACACTGTCATTCCTGGCACGGCTCCATCCCGTGCCCACGGGATCGATCAGCACGAGGTCGGTGAACGCCAACCAACTGTCGGGATTGTCAACCAGCGTCGGGTTGGTAGCACCCTGGCCGTTTGGCCCGAATTCGAGAATGCGGGGTCCGACCAGTCCGAGGTGGAGGTAGGCCGATGCGGCACCGGGTCCCCCATTGAAGGCAAAGGTAAGCGGGCGTCCCGGCTTCCTTTCCCGCGCGACATAGGCTGTATAGAAAATCTTTGCCGACCGTTCGCCATCTTGTCCAAAGAGGCTCAAGGTGCCGGCCGTTGCCGTATAGGCGATTGTGCCGGCACGGGTCTTCAAAACGTGCTGGGTAACGGAGTCTGCCGGCAAAAGGCCAAGAATGCCCGATTCACCGTTGGCTGGCGGTGTAGCAGATTTCGAACGCGGTGCCGTCGTCGCATTGTGGTGGCCTGCGCTGCTGTCTTGTCGCCCATCGTCCTGTGCGAACGCAGGTGCAATCAACAACGTCAAGGCAACTGCAAGGCGCAGTGTGATGCGATGGAGATACAAGCGCTTTCTTCCTCCAGCAGGGTCGAAATTTTGAAAGAGTGTATTGCGTTTAGCGGGTCAGAGGGAATTCAACAGATATTGATCCGGGACCGCCAGCCTCCGTCAACCCATCGCTACAGCGAACTTTCGCTGCCGGTCTGCCGAGCATATTGCTCGCGGCTTATCTCCTCCAAGGTACAGGCCTTGTATTCGGGCGTATCGAGCGCATAGCCTTGGGCAAGGCATTTTCGATCGATCTGTCCGGCCAGTTGTCCCAACTGTCCATACGACATTTGCTCCAGGGGCGGCCTGCTCGCGCATCCTGTCACGCCAATCAACCCGATTAGCAGCATATTCCTGATGGCTGAAGCTCTCATGCGACGACAGTGGCGCAAAGGCGTTGACGATGGATTAAGGGCGTTTTTGTCAATGAGGACTTACGTTCCAACGGTTGCGCACGGAAAGGAGGCGGGCTTGACCAAATCTTGCGTCCACCTGTTCCTGTCGAATACAACAGCGTCATGGCTAAACGGGTTCTCTTTATCCAAGGTGCCGGCGAGGGTACCTACGATCACTGGGACGATAAGCTCGTGGCGAGTCTCAAGCGCGAACTCGGTGAAAGCTACGCTGTCCGCTATCCGCGAATGCCCGGCGAGAATGACCCCAGCTATTCGGCCTGGAAGGCTGCGCTAGCGGCACAATTCGACGCGCTGGAGGACGGTGCAATTCTCGTGGGTCACTCAGTTGGTGGCTCCATTTTAATCCATGTGCTCGCAGAAGAGCAGCCGAAAACGAGGTTCGGCGGGCTGTTTGTCATCGCTGCGCCGTTCGTCGGTGAGGGAGGATGGCCGAGCGACGACATCAAAGCTGGCAACGATTTCTCAGAGCGCTTCCCTGCCGACATTCCCGTCTATCTTTATCACGGCACGGACGACGATACGGTGCCCGTCGCCCACGTTCATCTCTATGCAAAAGCCATTCCGCACGCAGTTGTTCATTTATTGGAAGGCAAAGACCACCAGTTCAACAATGATTTGATCGACGTCGCGCAGGACATCCGGTCACTGGACCAAGCTGAAATCGAAGAGCCGTGCAATCGGCTCGCCCGAACCGAGGGATTGCGGACTGCGCCGGTTTCAAGCCGCGGGAAGGGCCCTGTCGCCGCAGCAGTGCAGGTTGCCCGACCCCTGATATGATCGATATCAATAGGGCACATGCTCCATGATGATTTGCGTGTGCAGCATTGGCGCCTCTGCTCCGAAATAAGTTTCCAGCAGCGGCAGAAAATCGTCCGACAGATAGAAATTCGTCAACGCACGATCGGCCAGAAGGCGGAAGTTGGCGTCGTCGCGGCGCAGCGCTATCGCGTAGG
>NZ_JBBNAM010000149.1:0-5439 GCF_037994425.1 Phyllobacterium sp. | reverse complement strand
AAGGTAGGCAGCGCCGGCCAGCTTGACCGCTATATAGAGCAACGGAACGGCGTGAAACAGCACTGAGAGCCCGGCGGCGGCAGCGACGACGTGCACATAACAACCAAGATGAATGCCGAGCGAGGCCGTGGGGACCACGCCGATGAGTATCAGCATGATCAGGCCCATACCCTTCTGGCCGTCGTTCGAGCCGTGTGCGAAGCTGACACCCGTGCAGGTAAAGATCAGCAGAGCGCGAATCCAAAGCGGCGGCGGCGTGCTTCCCTTCGGCGCTTCGTAAAGTGCCTTATTCCTGATGGAGAGTTTCATGGCGAGGAGAAGGAGGGCGGCAGCACAAAAGCCGACGAGCGGCGAGATGAGCAGCGACATGCCGACTTCAGTTGCCTTCGACCAGTCGACGCCACTCGTAGCGGTGCCTGATGGCGCGACGAACTGATTGGCAAGACCGACGCCCACGATTGAGCCGATCAGCGTGTGCGAACTGGAGGCGGGCAGGCCGAAATACCACGTGCCAAGATTCCAGATGATTGCCGCTGCCAGCAATGAGAACACCATGGCCAGACCTGCGCCTGAACCGACCTGCATGATCAGTTCGACCGGCAGCAGCGAGATAATGCCGAAGGCTACGGCGCCGCTTGCCGTCATCACCCCAAGGAAATTGAAGAAACCGGACCAGATCACCGCGAATTCCGCCGGCATCGAGTTGGTGTAAATGACAGTGGCGACAGCATTGGCCGTATCATGAAAGCCATTGACGAATTCGAAGCCAAGCGCAGTAACCAACGCTAGGCCGAGCAAGATCCACGGCACCGCGACGGCGCTGGTCAAATCCTGTGTCAGCGACCATGCCACATAGGTAAGGCCGGCAATCAGGATTGCGACGACAGCGTAGTTTGGGAGATTGCCGAGGCTTTTGGGTTTTTCGAGAGGATGATCGCTGAGGCCGGTAGCTGCCAAATTGTCCGCCGTCACAATCAAACCCCTCACCAAATGATTAACGAAATATGGGAGGAAGCCTATGATCCGTCGATGAACCTCTTATGACAATCCGGGATTACTTGCGCGAACCGAAAGGAATCTCTATCGCTTTCCGTAAAGAAAACTGGAAGCGCCATGCACAAGGTTGTCATCAGCGGTACGGGCGTTTTCACGCCCGAAAAATCTATCACCAACGCCGAACTGGTGGAGGCATTCAATACTTACGCCACACGGCAGAACGAGCTTCATGCGGATGAAATAGCCGCAGGCACGCGCGAGCCGATCGCCATGTCGGCCGAGGATTTCATCGTGCGGGCTTCCGGCATCGAGCAGCGCTACGTGCTCAACAAGTCCGGCGTACTCGATCCCGAAATCATGCATCCCGTCTTGCCGGAACGCAGTGATGACGAACTCTCCGTCATGGCCGAGATGGCTGTGAAAGCCGCGACCGACGCGCTCGCCAGAGCCGGGCGCACGGCCTCCGAAGTCGACGCGGTGATCTGCGCCGCATCCAACCATGAGCGGCCTTATCCCGCCATCGCCATAGAGGTGCAACAGGCACTCGACATTAATGGGTTCGGCTTTGACATGAACGTCGCCTGTTCGTCCGCAACCTTCGGCATTCAGGCTGCCGCGGACATGATCCGTTCGGGGTCCGCACGCGCCATCCTTATGGTCAATCCGGAGATTTGCTCCGCCCATCTCGAGTGGCGCGACCGCGACTGCCACTTTATCTTCGGCGATGTCTGCACGGCGGTGCTGCTCGAGCGCGATGATCTTGCTACGGCACCGGATCGATTCGAGATCGTTTCCACCCGTTGCCTCACGCAATTCTCCAACAATATCCGCAACAACAACGGCTTTCTGCGGCGCACGCGCGAAGGCCACATGACTGACCGGCGCGATATGCTTTTCCGGCAGGAGGGCCGCAAGGTTTTCAAGCAGGTCGTGCCGATCGTCGCCGATCTCATCCTCACGCACCTTGCCGACGAGAACATTGCACCCGCTCACCTGTCGCGCCTGTGGCTGCATCAGGCGAACAAGGGCATGAACGATCTTATCGGTGTCAAGGTGCTCGGCCGCGAGCCGGAGGCGGGTGAACAACCGAACATCCTGCAGGATTATGCCAATACGTCCTCGGCCGGCTCGATCATCGCTTTTTCGAAATTTTCCGACGATCTCGCCCCTGGCAGCCTCGGGGTCATTTGTTCGTTCGGCGCCGGCTATTCGGTTGGCAGCGTGATCGTAAGGAAGGTCTAGCTAAATCCGGTCGACTAGAGCGTACCAGCTGAGCGCCAGAAACAGCAGTGGCGCGCGGAACGTGCGGCCGCCGGGAAATCCTGGCACCTTCAGCTCCTCCAGCAGTTTCAGCCGGTCGCGATTGCCGGCCACCGTCTCCGCATAAAGCTTGCCGACATAGTTCGACAGCATCACGCCATGGCCGGAGTAGCCGCCGGCCGAGATTACATTCGGCATCACTTCGCGAACGAAGGGTTGGCGCGGCATCGTGATGCCCACTGAACCGCCCCAGGCCTGCGTGATCTCCACGTCGGCCAATACCGGATAGATCTCCGCGATCTGGCGGCGGATATGCGTGCTGATGTCGAGCGGATTATCGGCGGTATAGGCTTCACGCCCGCCGAAAAGCAGGCGGCCATCCTTGGAGCGGCGGAAATAGCGCACGACGAAGCGGGAGTCATCGACGCTCTCGCCACCCGGCAAGACGGGGCTGTCCTTTCCGAGCGGGACGGTTGCGCCGATGAAGGAGCGGATCGGCATAACGTGCGCTGCGCTTACCGGTTCCAGATTGCCGCCATAGGCGTTGACGGCGATCAGCGCCTTGGCGGCTGTTACTGTTCCGGAAGCTGTGGTGACGGTCACACGCCCGTTCTCGGATCTTAATCCTGTCACCTTGGTATTTTCGAAGAGGTGTACACCCGACTTGGCCGCGGCCTTCGCCGTTCCGACTACGAGGTTCATCGGTTGGATATGGCCGGTTCCCTTGTCATAGGTGCCGCCGAGGTAGCGGGTGGACCCAAGCCGCTCGGCGGTCTCGGCCGCGTCCATGTAATGGATATGCGGATAGTCGAAACGGGTCGCCATCAGCTCAGCGTGTTCCTGATAATGCTTGAGATAGCGCTTCTTGTGCACCACCGACATTTGTCCCGGAACATATTCGATATCGATTGCGTGGGTTTCGGCAAACTGCAGTAGATGGGCTTTGGCGTCCTCGGCAAGGTCAAACAGTGCCTTGGCACGGGTGAATCCGTATTGTGCCTCGAGTTCCTCGGCCCAGGCGCGCTGGCCCGTGCCAAGCTGGCCGCCGTTTCGTCCAGAGGCGCCATCGCCAAAGCGATAGGCTTCGAGGAGGACCACATCGGCGCCCGCCGATGCCAGATGCACAGCTGCCGACAGGCCGGTAAAGCCGCCGCCAATGATCACGACGTCCGCTTGGCGCGAGCCGTCAAGCGCTGGATATTCGGTTCGGTCGGCAATGGTCGATTCGTACCAGGAGATGCCGGGCGAAATGGGAGACTGATAGGGCATGTGGCTGGGCAATTTAGGCATCAAACGTTGAGGAGCAAAAATTCGCGCTCCCAAGGGCTGATAACCTCCATGAACGTCTCGAACTCGGCACGTTTGATGGCGGCGTAAGTGATGGCGAAGGGCTCCCCGAGGAGACTGATCAGGTCCTTGTCCTGCTCGAACAGGATCGTGGCTTCGATCAGGCCGCGCGGCAATTCGATCAGACTGTCGTTGACCGTCGTCGAGGCGGGCGCGTCCGGCTCGAGCTTGTTGTTCATGCCGATGAGCCCGCAGGCGAGCGACGCAGCCAACGCGAGATATGGATTGGCGTCGGATGACGGGATGCGGTTTTCGACGCGGCGCGCCGATGGATCGGAGCGAGGGACGCGAAACGCCGTGGTGCGGTTGTCGTAGCCCCACTTGACATTGACAGGGGCGGAAGCCGCCGGCGTAAGACGCCGGTAAGAATTCACGTAGGGTGCGAACATGACAAGGGATGCCGGGACATGCTTTTGCATGCCCCCGATAAAGTGCCTGAACGCCTCGCTTTCCGTACCGTCCGGATTGGTAAAGACGTTGCGACCCGTCTTCTTGTCGATGATCGACTGGTGGATATGCATCGCCGATCCCGGCTGGCCCTGGATGGGCTTGGCCATGAACGTCGCGTACATGTCATGCTTCAGCGCCGCCTCCCGGATGGTGCGCTTGAACATGAACACCTGATCGGCGAGCTCCACCGGGTCGCCATGGCGCAAGTTGATCTCGAGCTGCGCCGCGCCTTCTTCGTGAATGAGCGTATCGATCTCGAGGCCCTGGCCCTCGGAAAAATGATAGATGTCGTCGATGAGTTCATCGAACTCGTTGACACCGGCGATAGAATAGGCCTGGCCGCCGCCGATGGCGCGACCGGATCGGCCGACTGGCGGGGTCAGCGGATAGTCGGGGTCAGGATTCTTGCGGA
The DNA here is from genome assembly GCF_037994425.1 of Phyllobacterium sp. Taxonomy (NCBI): domain Bacteria; kingdom Pseudomonadati; phylum Pseudomonadota; class Alphaproteobacteria; order Hyphomicrobiales; family Phyllobacteriaceae; genus Phyllobacterium; species Phyllobacterium sp. The sequence continues at coordinate 974 of NZ_JBBNAM010000149.1, read as the reverse complement.
CGAGATAGAATTCGATCTCCGGCGCAACGACAGGTTTGAGACCCTTCTTGCTATAGGCGGCCATGACGCGCTTCAAAACGTTGCGCGGCGTGAACTCGACGGCCTCGCCCTCCTTGTTGACGAGATCGCATATGACCTGTGCCGTCGGATCGCTTTCCCAGGGAACTTCGGAAAGGGTAGAAAGGTCCGGCATCAGCTTGAGATCGCCGTCATCTTCCGGATAGGAAAAACCGTGGCCATCCTCGGGATAAGAGCCGGAAATTGTTGCCATGAACACGGCGGAGGGCAGGGCAAGCGACGTGTTGGAGGTGAATTTCTTCGACGGCATCATCTTGCCGCGCGCGACGCCCGCCTGATCCGGCGTAATGCATTCGATGTCTTCGATATCCCGCCAGGCCAGCCACTCGGAAGCTTCGCGCCAGTTTTTCACGCCGCGCTTGGATTTGACATAGGCGGGCGTCCGGCGCCGTGTTGTTGTCCGTGCGGGCTTCTTTTCAGGGGTTTCAGAAGGCATCAATCACCAAAATTCGTTTCGATGCGAAAATGATAGAGCAAAAGTTGCCCCGATGGGAGGCAGGCCCGGGATATATTTGTGGAGGGTGTAAGGGGTGTTCTGAGTGTTGCCCGGCACGATATGTGACCGTCGCACCGCAAAACAAAACCGCCCGCAATTGCTTGCGGGCGGTCCTTGCGCCGTGCGAGCTCCAGACCGAAGCCCGAGAAGGCCACGGCTGCAGCTATTGCCGGGTAACGACGACCGGTATCAGGAGGTCACCCCAGTTTCCGTCGCCGCCATGATGGCGTGCGGAGCGGACCAGTTCCACGGACACGCCGGCATCGACCGCCTTCATGACGGACTGGTTGAGGCGGTGCAGGTCATTTGCGACCATGCGAATGACAGCCTGCTGGTCTGCATTCATGGCCGATGATTGCTCCTCGGCCCGTTCCTTTACGCGTGTCTGCGGTGCCATGAT